>JBARVM010000528.1:0-8316 GCA_049646265.1 Paracoccaceae bacterium | reverse complement strand
GCCTATGTTTGGCGTTTGATGGTCGACAAGGACTTTCAAGGTCAAGGCCTGGGGACACTTGCGTTGGATGAAGCAATCCGCATAGCGATCGAGTGGGGTTACCGAGGCATGTCGCTGACCGTCGGGGGTAAGCCTCGTTCAGCCATACCATTCTACGAAAGATATGGATTCACCTTGACCGGTCGAAAACTGTGGAACGATGACAATGAACTCGAGATGATCCACTGGTTCCCTGACTAGTCCTTTCCGTTGCGATCGGCGACTGGTCTGCGCCCAGATGGCATTTATCGCGCAGATGCAGTCGTTGGTGCAGAGCGCAGCGCACGACCGCTTTGTCCCGCAAACCAGACGAACGCCGTACCAGGTGCTTTCATCGAACACGCCGCCCCGGGAAATGCAAAAGGCCGGCACGATCGCTCGTGCCGGCCTCTTTGATCCAGGAAGAGGTGGATCAGATCTTGAGGGCGGCTTCGCCGGTGATCGACGGCAGGCCGAGCGCTTCGCCGACGGCGGCGTAGGTCAGCTTGCCGGCGTGCACGTTCAGGCCGTTCAGCAGGTGAACGTCATCGGCGCAGGCCTTTTTCCAGCCCTTGTTGGCGAGTGCCAGCATGAAGGGCATGGTGGCGTTGCCAAGTGCGATGGTCGAGGTGCGGGCAACGGCACCCGGCATGTTGGCCACGCAGTAGTGCATGATGCCGTCGACGTCGTAGATCGGGTCCTGGTGGGTGGTGGCCTTCGAGGTCTCGAAGCAGCCACCCTGGTCGATGGCGACGTCGACGAGCGCTGCACCCGGCTTCAGTTCCGACAGTTGCGCGCGGCTGATCAGCTTGGGCGCAGCGGCCCCCGGGATCAGCACGGCGCCGATGATCATGTCGGCCTGACGGGCCAGTTCGATCGTGTTGCCGGCGCTGGCATAGCTGTTCTTGAATGTGCCGCCGAAGACGTCGTCGAGGTAGCGCAGGCGCGGGATCGAACGGTCAAGCACGGTCACATCGGCGCCCATGCCGGCGGCGATCTTGGCCGCGTGGGTGCCGACGACACCACCGCCGATGACCAGAACCTTTGCCGGGCCAACGCCGGGGACGCCGCCCATCAGGACGCCGCGTCCGCCATTGGCCTTTTGCAGGGTCCAGGCACCGACCTGCGGCGCCAGACGACCGGCGACTTCCGACATCGGGGCCAGAAGCGGCAGGCCGCCGTTGCGGTCGGTCACGGTTTCATAGGCGATGCAAGTCGCACCGGAGGCCAGAAGGTCATGCGTCTGGTCCGGATCCGGCGCCAGGTGCAGGTAGGTGAACAGCAGTTGGCCTTCGCGCAGCATCTTGCGCTCGACCGCCTGCGGCTCCTTGACCTTGACGATCATGTCGGCCTGGGCAAAGACCTCGGCAGCGGTGCCAAGGATCTTGGCGCCAACGGCGGTATAATCCGCGTCCGAGAAACCCGCGCCGGTGCCGGCATTGGTCTCGATCAGAACTTCGTGGCCGTTCAGAATGGCTTCGTTCGCCGCGTTCGGCGTCATGCCGACGCGAAATTCCTGCGGTTTGATTTCCTTGGGGCAACCGATTTTCATGGTGAGATCCTTATGCAAATATTGGTGGCAGAATGCCGCACCTTCTGCGCAATTGCTTTGCAAAAAACATTGGTGCAAACGCAGAAAAATCGAAGTATCTTCCATGAAACAGAAAAATTGCAGAAGAAACGTGCAAGATTATGAAGACTGACGCGACAGACTTGCGAATCCTCCGGGCCCTGCAGAAGGACGGGCGGCTGACCAATGCCGAACTGTCCGATCAGGTCAACCTTTCGGCCTCTGCCTGCCACCGCCGCGTCCAGCGGCTAGAGGACGAGGGCTATATCGACGCTTACGTGGCGCTCCTGAACGCCCGCAAGCTGGATCGTCCAACCACGGTGTTTGTCGAAATCACCCTGTCGGGTCAGGCAGATGAACTGTTGGAGGCGTTCGAGCGCGAGGTGCGCCGGGTGCCCGATGTGCTGGAATGCCACCTGATGGCCGGCACGGCTGACTATCTGTTAAAGGTGGTTGCGATGGATACCGACGACTTTGCCCGCATCCACCGTCAGTATCTGGCGCGTCTGCCCGGTGTGGCGCAGATGCATTCTTCGTTTGCGCTGCGCACCGTGCGGCAAACAACCGCAATTCCGGTCTGAGGGCTTAACAATGCAGGTTTCCATCGTCTATTTCACCGGCTCCGGCCACACCCGCGTTCTGGCTGAACATGTCGCCGCCGGGGTGAACGGCTTGGCTGGCGCCAGCGCTGCCTTGCTGGATGTCGAACAGATCGACGCGGCTGGCTGGGAAAGGATCGGGCAAAGCGCTGCGGTCATTTTTGGCAGCCCCACCTATATGGGCAGCGCGGCGGCGGGGTTCAAAGCCTTCATGGATGAAACCGGGAGTGATCTTTGGACCGGCCTGCAGTGGCGCGACAAGATCGCCGCGGGCTTTACCGTCGCGACCTATCCAAGCGGCGACAAACTATCGACGCTGACCCAGCTTGCAGTCTTTGCCGCCCAGCATGCGATGATCTGGGTCGGTCAGGACGAGATTGGAGCCCCGGTCGATCGCGCAAAGCCCGGGATCAACCGGGACGGCGCCTCGCTTGGGCTGATGGCCACCTCCTCGCGCGACAAAACGGTGATGATCGGGCCGGAGGATGCGGAAACCGCCCGCCGTTTCGGTGCAAGGATCGCCCGGGTAGCGCTGCGATGGTCCGCGCTGCCGCTATAGCTAAGTTGTCTGGCCCGGTTCCGCCCCGTCCTTGCCATCCGCCGCGCTGCTCTCGGTCTGGGCCCGGCGCAGGCGGATCGCATCCGCAATCCACAGGCGTGACAGCGCATGGTATAGCGGGGTCGGAGAGATGAGCCGCGCCACCCCATACCCCAACATCGCCGCCGCCATGATCGGCACGACATTCTCGTGGTTGCCGGTCATCTCGACAATGATGACGATGGTGGTCATTGGTGCCTGTACCACACCGGCGAAGTAACCCGCCATGCCCAGCACCGCCGCCAGCCCGATATTGGTGCCAAGCATCAGGCCAATCGTGCTGCCAAGCCCGGCCCCTACCGCAAGCGACGGGGCAAAAAGCCCACCCGGAATGCCCGAGACGGTCGAGGCCAGCGTCGCCAAGAACTTCGCCAGGAAATAGCCCGGTGCAAGACTGTGGCCCGCAATCGCATCTCGGGCCTCCTCATAACCCGCGCCAAAGGCGGAACCGCCGCTTGCCAGTCCGATGACTGCGACCGCGAAACCGGCTACCCCGGCCACGATCAGCACGCGGCGCTCGCGACTATGCAGGCGCCAGCGGCGGATACGGGTCACGATGGCCAAAGCCGACAGGCTGAAAAGGCTGCCCAACAAACCGCCCGCGATACCAGTTGCCGCGATCAGCGCCAGATCGCCGGGAAAATCCGCCGTAGTATCGGCAACGCCGAAATAGCTGTAGCTGCCCAAAAGCGAGAGCGAGGCCGCCCCGGCGATGATCACCGCCGACAGGACCAGCCCGTTTGTACGCGCCTGATAGCTGCGGCTCATCTCCTCGATGGCAAAGACGATTCCGGCCAGGGGCGTGTTGAAGGCCGCCGCGATACCGGCCGCCGCCCCGGCTAGGATCAGCCCGCGCGCATGCACCATGCCACCAATCCGTGCCGACAAAAGCATGATCGCGGCGCCGACCTGCACGGTTGGCCCCTCCCGTCCGATCGAAGCGCCAGAGGCAAGGCCCGCGACAGTCAGCAGGATCTTGCCAAAGATGATCCGCACGGTGAGATAGCCGCCGCGGTTCTCATCCTCGCGCAGGTGGCGGGCGGCAATGGCCTGCGGAATGCCGCTGCCCTGCGCGCCGGGAAAAAACCGGTCCGCCGCCCAGGCGCAAAGAATAAACCCGGCCGGCGTGACAATCAGTGGCAGCCAGCCCGTCAGGCCGCCGCCGAGAAAGGTGGCGCGGAAAAGATGCTGCGCCCCGTCGGACAGTCGCGCAAACAAGACGCTGATCAAGCCGATGGCCAACGCGCCAAGCCAGAACACCAGCCGCGATTTCCATAGCCGGGAAGAGCCGACCATCGCCCGCGATCGCCGCACCATCTGCTTTTGAAACCGTCTGGGCCCTGCCATCGCCTTGCCGTACCTGTCTGGGTCAGGTTCGCAATGCCCTTATTGACCGTCCGGGGCAAGGCTAAATGCAGCCCTTTGCATGCTAGCTTGCCGATGACCCGTTCCGGCACGGCCCTAAATGACGATCGGTTCCGCGATGATGCCCTGCAGGTCAATGTTCTCAGGTACATGCGTACCCGAACGTCGCGCAACCGAGGCGATCGGCACCAACGCTTGCCAAGACCTGTTGCGTGCCATTTGCGGCAGGACCGACTGGACCGCTTTTGTCACCGCCTCATAGGATCTCTGATCGGAAAAGAGTTTCGCTGCGGCTGCCGTGCCAGGCCCGTGCAACCCGCCGAAATTGAGGACATAGCGATTGGGTAGAAACGGGTTTTCGAGCCGCGTGATCAAGAGGAAATCTGACGCGAGCTCATTTTCCTGGAGCCGGGGTGAGAACAGATCCCCCGACCGATTGTTACGGATCGCCCAGTGCGGCTCCTGATACTGTTTGCCGTCGGCATAGCGGATGACCGGTGCGCCGTCGTGGCCAAGGATGAACTCAAAGGGAAGTGCCTGATGACCCTTGCGCCTGGTCAGAACATAGGGGTCATCACCCTTGGCCTCATAGCCCATCAACTGGCGCATCAGTTCATTCGATGATGGGCTGCCGACTGTTATGATATCGCCCTCTATGTCGTGGATGGCAGGCCCGGTTGCCGGTCGCACGTTGCTGAATTGAGCTAGATGCGCGGTATGAAAGAGGCTGAGAGATGCAAACATCGATGGTGTGATCTCGCCATGGTAGAACGGATGCGAGGTGCCGCGCAGTAACGCCGTATCTCGGTTGAAATTGATCCAGATATCCGCGTCCATTCCGCGCACCAGTTCCAGGGCGTCGGGTCTGTGAGTCGTCTGAGAGGGCACGTTGCTTTCAGCCGTCCCGTCGCTGCCAACCACCTTTCGTGCCAAACTGGCCATACCGCTGAAAACGGCGCCTCCAGTCGAGGTGAGAAAACCGTCTTTGATGGTAGCGGTTGCCGCAGAGGTCAACAGCATCACGCTCAGCACTTTTCGTCTGCTGAGGTTACGCCCGCTGCCGGGATCCTTGTCAGGTTTCTTAGCCATCTTTTGCCCCTCCTTAATAAGAAGAGTAGGGACAAATTCGCATTCATCAACATTCAGGAGTTGAAAATAGCGATCACGATTTTCAGGATTTCAGCCCGGTTTCTTTCAACAGGCCCAGTCTTTTGGCCTCGTAATAATAACCTTTCGAATACCACATGACCGCCTTGTCCGGGTTCTTGCCCGATACAAGCCAGGCGCCGCGCAGGTATTTCGCGCCGTATTTTAGGTTTGTCTCGGCATCGAGAAGGCCATTGGCCGGCCCGTCATAGCCCATGGTGCGGGCGGTTTGCGGCAGGATCTGCATCAGCCCGTAATAGGGCCCGTTGCGCGCGGCCGGGTTATAGCCGCTTTCGCGTTTGACCACGCGATGCAAAAGCGATTCCGGGATGTGATAGTGCTTGGCATAGCGGCTGATCAGCCGGTTGATCTCTTTCGGTCCGGCGTTGCTGGACGCTTCGACCGATGCAGGCGCGGCGCGGCCGCAGGCGGCAAGGGCAAGGCTCAGAAATCCAAGGGCTGCGCGGCGGCTGATAGCGGTCATATCTCTTCCGATCCCGGTGGTTTTGCCTTTCTTAGCGATCCCGGGACGCTCTGCCTATGGCGGGCTTTTTCATCGGCAATCCTTTGCCAAAGAAAAACCCCCGCCGGCGATGCCGCAGGGGTTGATCCGATGCAAGGGTTGCCCCTTGCGCGTTCCGGGCAAGATCCGGGGTGCGAGGGCTTAGATAGCGCCTTCGCGTTGGGCCTTCTTGCGCGCCAGTTTACGGGCGCGCCGGACGGCTTCGGCTTGCTCGCGGGCTTTCTTCACGGACGGTTTTTCGAAATGCTGCTTGAGCTTCATTTCACGAAACACACCCTCGCGCTGAAGTTTTTTCTTCAGAGCACGAAGCGCCTGTTCGACGTTATTGTCGCGAACGCTGACCTGCATGTGGTTGTCACCACCTTCCTAGATTAGAGTTGCAATAAGTTGCAGGAAGCGCCCCCATAACAAAGCCGGGGCGCTTTGTCTACAGTCTCGACCCGAAAGTCCGGGGCTGGGAGCGCGCTCTGCCGAACCGGCTATAAAACCCCTCCGGTCCGGCTGGCGGCCTGTCGCAAACTGGCCTCAAGGGGGCTTTTTTTGCAGGTCGGAAACTGCCGGTCCGGCCATTCTGCCGCTAGTTCGGCGAGGCAAGAGGGGCCGATGTCTAGGATGCGCGCAGGTTTTACCGGAAAAGAGCTGGTCCTGATTCTGGCCTGTCTGACCATTGTGGCTACCTGTTATGGGTTGGCGCGCTATGCCTACGGGCTTTTCATCCCGCTTTTTCGTCAGGATCTGGGGCTTGGCGATGCGCAACTGGCCTTTACCGCCTCTGCCTTCTATGGCTCATATTTTCTTGTGGCGCTTCTGGCGATCAGTCAGGCGCATCGGCTGACGCCGCGGGTGTCGATTGCGCTGGGCGGCGTGGCGGCGGCGACTGGCATGCTGATCGTGGCCGGAGCGGGCAGCCTGCCGATGCTGCTGGTGGGCGTAAGCCTGGCCGGTATCAGCCCGGCACTGGCCTATATGCCGCTGTCAAAGGTGATAGAGGCCGCGGTGGCCGGCCCCCGTCAGAGCCTTGCCTATGGAATCGTCAACACCGGCACCAGCCTTGGTGTGGCACTTTCGGGCCCGGTGGCGATTTTCTGGGGTCAGGGCTGGCGTGGCGCCTGGGTGGCCTTTGCGGCATTTGGGCTGCTCTCCACCTTCTTTTGCCTGTCGCGCATTGCCCCCGCGCCCGCCAAGGTCGCGGGGCAGCCTGCCATCGGTGAAAAGAGCGCGACCGGCCTCAGCGACCTGCGGGTGCCCGGTGGGGCGCTCTTGCAGCTTTTCAGCTTTCTGATCGGGGTGGCCTGTTCGGTCTACTGGACCTTTTCCGCCGATCTTGTCGCCGCAACCACCCCGGGCTGGGAGGTGGAGCGGATCTTCTGGATCACTGTCGGGCTTGCGGGTTTCGGCGGCGCATTGGTCGGCCCGCTGGTCGGCTGGCTGGGGCTGTTGCCCGCAACATCGGTCTTTGCCCTGATGGTCGGCGGGGCAAGTCTGGCACTGGCACATGGCGCGGGCTATAGCGGGGCGCTGCTGTCCGGCGCACTGTTCGGGGCGGCTTTCAACCTCTTGTCGGCCTCTCTCGGCCTTTGGGCGATGCAGATCTATCGCGGCCGTTCCAGCGCCGGATTTGGCCTGACCTTCCTGACCCTCTCTGCCGGTCAGTTTGTCGGGCCTTTGGTGGTTGGCGGGCTGGCCGGGCGGGTCGGGCTGACAGAGATCTATCTTTGGGCCGCATTGGCGATGCTGATACTGGCTGCGCTGGCGCCCCTGATACTTGGCGGTGCAAAGCAACGCTCGCGCCTTTGGGATTGCTGGCGTAAAAGGGTAAGGTAAAGGCAGCAGTCTGAGACGGAGGGCAGGGGATGACAGGCACGAACGAAAGCTTGCGCGATGCATTGCTGGATGCGGCTTTGCCCCATGTAACCTTTGACGGCTGGGGCCCTGCAACGCTGCAGGCCGCGGCCCTTGATGCCAGGATCGACGCGGCCCTTCTGCCGGTAATCCTGCCGCGCGGCGGGCTGGACCTTGCCGTCGTCTATCACCGGCGCGGCGATGCGGAGATGGTCGCGAAACTGGCAGCGATGGGGATGGATGGGCTGAAGTTCCGCGACCGGGTCGCGGCGGCGGTGCGGCTGCGGCTGGAGGTGGGTGATCGCGATATCGTCCGGCGCGGTGCTGCACTCTTTTCCTTGCCGCAGAACATGCCCCTTGGCGCGCAAATGCTTTGGGGTACCGCCGATGCCATATGGCGTGCGCTTGGCGATAATGCGACCGATATTAACTGGTATTCCAAACGCGCCACACTCTCCGCGGTCTACTCATCGGCGGTGCTTTACTGGCTTGGCGATGAAAGCGAGGGTCAGGCGGAAACCTGGGCTTTTATCGACCGGCGCATAGGCGATGTGATGCAGTTCGAAAAGGCCAAGGCGCGGTTTCGCGCCTCGGGGGCGGCAAAGCTTCTGGCGGGGCCGATGGGGCTTTTGGCAAGGATCAAGGCGCCGGAACC
>JBARVM010000527.1:0-1797 GCA_049646265.1 Paracoccaceae bacterium | reverse complement strand
GGAAAATCAGAACACCCGATTGCCCGCGCCATCGTGGCTGCGGCGGCGGAGGCGAGCCTTGCCCTGCCCGACGTGACCGGTTTTGCCTCGGTCACCGGCTATGGTGTCGCAGCCCGGGCTGGCGACAACCATGTCGACATCGGTGCTGACCGCTACATGGAAAAGCTGGGTCTGGATGTGGCGGTCTTTGCCGACATCGCAGTCCGGCTGGCGGATGAGGGCAAGTCGCCGCTCTATGCAGCGATAGATGGCAAGCTGGCGGCGATCCTTGCTGTTGCCGACCCGGTCAAGGCAACAACACCCCAGGCGATCAGGGCGCTGCATGCGCTTGGCCTGAAGGTTGCGATGATCACGGGCGACAATGCCCGCACGGCGCAAGCTATCGCACGGCAGTTGGGCATCGACGAGGTCGTTGCCGAAGTCCTGCCCGACGGAAAGGTCGCCGCCGTCAAGCGGCTGAAGGCCCTTGGCGCATTGGCATATGTCGGCGACGGGATCAACGATGCCCCGGCTCTGGCTGAGGCTGACGTGGGGCTTGCTGTTGGCACAGGCACCGATATCGCCATCAAGGCTGCCGACGTTGTGTTGATGTCGGGGCGTCTCACCGCAGTGCCCGACGCTATTGCGCTGTCGAAGGCCACGATGCGCAACATCCGGCAAAACCTGTTCTGGGCCTTTGCCTACAATGCCGCCCTGATCCCGGTCGCCGCCGGTGCGCTGTGGCCGGTTTACGGACTCCTTCTGTCGCCGATCTTTGCCGCCGGCGCGATGGCGCTGTCGTCAGTCTTCGTCCTTGGCAACGCTCTGCGTCTGCGCCGCTTTGTCCCCACTCAAGCCTGAAGGAGCCAGTTCATGAACATTGGTGAAGCGGCGAAAGCTTCGGGCGTATCGGCCAAGATGATCCGCTACTACGAGTCCACAGGACTGATCCCTGCGGCAGGGCGCACCGGTTCGGGCTACCGCGTCTATTCCGACACCGAAGTGCAGATGCTGCGCTTCATCCGGCGGTCCCGCGACCTTGGCTTTCCAGTCGAGAAAATCGAGGAGTTGCTGGCACTCTGGCGCGACAGATCCCGCCAGAGTGGCGATGTGAAGCGTCTGGCACAGGAGCAGATCAACGGGCTGGAGCGGAAAATCAGTGAGATGCAGGCCATGATGGAAACCTTGCAGCATCTTGCCGATGCCTGCTGCGGAGATCATCGGCCAGATTGTCCAATTCTAACCGACCTCGGGAATGGTCCCAGCCCAATCAACAAGGCTGGTCTGTCCAATTCAGGGAAAGAGACCACTGCGCACCCGCACCACACCGCGACGTGACCCGCTCGTGCTCAACCTCATCGCCTGAGCGTCTCTGCAGGAGCACGGAGGCAGCGTGTCGAACACGAGCGTCTCTGATAGACAGTCTGCAACGCTGTCGGTCGATGGCGGCCTGAACCGATGCTTGCCCTGACCGGCCTTTTCTTCGCCTCGTTGATCGCCGCCACAATGATCCCGGCACAGTCCGAGGCCGTGCTTGTTGCCCTGCTTCTTGCCGGGACACAGCCCGTTTGGTTGCTCTTATCGGTCGCAACGGCGGGCAACGTCCTTGGCGCGGCGGTCAACTGGACCATCGGACGATTTCTGATGCGCTTTTCCGACCATCCACGCTTTCCGTTCTCGCCGCGGCACATTGTTCAGGCGCAGGGCTGGTATGGCCGTTGGGGGTGGGTAAGCCTGTTCGGATCATGGTTGCCGATCATCGGTGACCCGCTGACCTTGGCCGCAGGGATGATGCGGGAACCGCTCTGGCGGTTCATA
>JBARVM010000526.1:0-2127 GCA_049646265.1 Paracoccaceae bacterium | reverse complement strand
CGGTCGCGGGCATGGCCATTGGCGCCACCATCGCGCTGCCGGAACTGGTCAAGCGCAACTATGACAAGCTGATGATTTCCGGGGTCATTCAGGGCGGGTCGAGCCTTGGCATTCTGATCCCTCCGTCAGTCGTCCTTGTGCTTTTTGCCCAGATCGCCCGCCAGCCCGTCAGCCAGCTTTGGTTGGCAGGCATGTTGCCGGGCCTGCTGATGGCCTCGCTTTTCGTTATCTATATCGTGGTGCGCTGCTGGCTGAACCCGTCACTGGCCCCGGCGATCTCGGCCGAAGAACGGGCGGAGATAACCTGGGGCGAGCGGTTGCGGCTGCTGCGCGCCGGGCTTTTGCCGCTGGTTATTTTTGCCTCGATGATGATCCCCTTCATCAAAGGATGGGCCAGCCTGACCGAAGCTTCGGTCATCGGCGCGCTGGCGTCGGTGGCGGCGGCGGTGATCAAGCGGCGCTTTACCCGCGAAGTGTTCGAGGTTGCCACCCGCAACACGCTGGCCATCACCACTATGTTCATGCTGATCATCATGGCGGCACTCTCCTTTGGCGCGGTCTTTGACGGGCTTGGCGCAGGGCGCGCCATCGAGGGGTTCTTCATCCGCGATCTCGGCCTTTCGGCCTGGGAAGTGCTGATCCTCATGCAGCTCAGCTTTCTGGTCATGGGTATGTTTCTGGACGATACCGCCATGCTGGTCATCGTGGCGCCGATCTATGTCGGCCTTGCCAAGGCGCTTGGCTTTGATCTTATCTGGTATGGTATCCTTTATACGATCACCTGCCAGATCGCCTACCTGACGCCGCCCTTCGGCTATAATCTGTTCCTGATGCGCGCCATGGCGCCGCCGGATTTCACCCTGCCGATGATCTACCGTTCGGTGTTCCCCTTCGTTCTGGTGATGATCCTGACTTTGGTGCTGGTGATGATCTTCCCGCAGATCGCGCTCTGGCTGCCCGAGAGGCTTTTGTAACAACCCAAACCCAAGACCCCGGCAAAGGGGCTCATATAACCCACAAGGAGAGAGATGATGACCACAAGACGCAAGTTCCTATCCTCCGGCGCTTTGGCCGCCGGTGCCGCTGCGCTCGCCGCCCCGCCGGTCCTGGCGCAGGAAACCATCAAATGGCGGATGCAGACTTACGCTGGTACCGCCCTTGGTGCCGAGGTGGTCAAGCCCGCCGTCGACGCTTTCAACACCATCGCCCAAGGGCAGATGGAGATCGAGCTTTTCTATGCCGACCAGCTTGTACCGACGGCAGAATTGTTCCGCGCCATGCAGAACGGCACGATCGACGCCGTGCAATCGGACGACGATTCCATGGCCTCGCCGACCGAGGTGACGGTGTTCGGCGGCTACTTCCCGCTCGCCCTGCGCTACTCGCTTGATGTGCCGGCGCTCTTTAACCACCACGGGCTGGGCGAGATCTGGGCCGAGGAATATGCCAAGGTCGGTGTCAAACATATCTCGGCCGGCAGCTGGGATCCGTGCCATTTCTCGATGAAGGATCCTGTCAACTCCCTGGCTGATCTGCACGGCAAGCGCGTCTTTACCTTCCCGACTGCCGGACGTTTCCTGGCGCAGTTCGGGGTCATTCCCGTGACCCTGCCGTGGGAAGATATCGAGATTGCCCTGCAAACCGGCGAATTGGACGGTGTCTGCTGGTCCGGCATTACCGAGGTCTATACCGCATCATGGGCCAAGCTGGCGCCGAACTTCCTGACCAACAATATCTCCGGCGCGTGGATCGGCCACTTCTTCGCCAATATGGAACGTTGGGACGCGGTGCCGCCGCATCTTCAGGAACTGATGCGGGTCTGTTTCGAACAGTCCCACTATTACCGCCAGCACTGGTACTGGGCAGGCGAGGCCCGGCTGCGGGTCGAAGGGGCCGATACCAAGCTGACCTCTATTCCCGACGAAGAGTGGGCGCAGGTCGAAGAGGCCGCCGCCAAGTTCTGGGACGAAATCGCGGCAGAGTCGGAAACCAAGGCTAAGGTCGTTGGTATCTTCAAGAACTATAACGAACTGATGCACAAGGCCGGCAGGCCCTATCGGAACGTTTGATCAAATGATATGAGACGTCGGGGCGGGAAGTTTCTCCCGCCCTGAAACGGTCGTGATC
>JBARVM010000525.1:0-2735 GCA_049646265.1 Paracoccaceae bacterium | reverse complement strand
GGCAGGGGCTGGTCGGCGACGCGCAGCGACAACGCCTCTGATATGCGCAGCCCGCAGCCGTAAAGCAGGGTGACAACCGCCACATCGCGCGCGGCCACCCAATCGTCGCGGGCCTGCAGGTCGACCTGTCCGATCAGGTCACGCGCGGCATCGGGGGTCAGGGGGCGGGGTAGCTTGCGCCGGTATTTCGGCCCGCGCGCCGACAAAAGCGCGGTCGCGCTGCCACCCTGCCGGTCGGCAAGCCAACGCACGAAACCCTTCACCGACGACAACCGCCGCGCCAGGGACCGCGCCCCAAGCCCGCGCCCGCGCTCATGCGCCATAAAGGCCCGCATGTCGGCCTGATCCAGCTCCAGAAGCCGGTCCGGTGGCGGCCCGCCGCCCAGATGGTGGCCGATAAAGTCAAGCCAGGCGGTCACGTCGCCGCGATAGGCGGTGATGGTATTGGCGGCCATTCCGTCCATGGCTGACAGATGGCTGATCCAGCGTTCCAGCGCGTCCCGGGTAGCGGCGGAAAGGGCCAGGCTCATCAGGGCCGCGCGCCTCCTTTGCGTAGGTCAGGCCAGCCAGCGGCGCATGGCGCGTTCAAAGACCCCGGCGAAAAAGGCCAGAAGGTCTGTCCCCTGATTGGCGCGGAAATGGTACGGGTCCGTGGCGCCCATCAAGAGCATGCCGGGCAGACGCCCGGGGCCAAGATCCAGCCGCAAAAGTGCCTCTGACCGGATCGGTTCGGCACTGTCGCCGTATAGGCCCGCGGCCTCTGGGCTATCCACCTGCCGCAGCACCACCGCACGGGGCGCACCAGCGCGCCCGCCCGACATGTAGCTGTCGACAAAGCCGTCGTGGGCGACGGAAAGAACGGTGCCCAGACGATTGACTGCCGCTTCCTCTTCGGTCGCGTCCTTTGCCGCTTCGAGCACCAGCCGCACGGTGTTGACGCGCAGGATCTGCCGCACCTCCTCGCCGAGGTTCATCAAGAAGGCCTCGAACTCCACCGGGTCAAGCATCTTCAGCACGGCGCGGTGAATCTGATTGGTGCCGGCAAGGTTTTCATAGGCCGCCGCGATCACCGAACGATGGGTATCTTCGAGCCTGTCCAGCCGCGCCTCCAGCCGGTCCATCGCCATGCCGCGCAGATCGACGATATTTGTCCCCATGCTGCGGTCATGCGCCGCTGTCAGCGCCTTCATCAGGTCGCGGTCGTCCAGAATGATCTCCGGGTTGGCGATCAGCCTGTCACGGATCTCTTCGGCCAAAAGGGACTGTTCCCCTGCCACGCCGCTCGCCAGCTCTTCGGTTGCCCGGTTGGTCACGTCAACTTTCCTTACCTGCGGTTACAGGATCTTTTGTCCGGTTTTTGCCCAGTCTTTCAGGAACTGATCAAGCCCTTTGTCCGTCAGAACGTGATTAGCCATCGATTTGATCACCGATGGTGGCGCAGTCATCACATCGGCGCCGATCTTGGCGCAGTCTATCACATGATTTACCGACCGTATCGAAGCAGCAAGGATTTCCGTCGAAAAATCGTAATTGTCGTAGATGATGCGGATATCCTCGATCAGGTCGAGCCCGTCGAGGTGGATGTCATCAAGGCGCCCGATGAAGGGAGAGATGAAGCTGGCGCCAGCCTTGGCGGCCAAAAGCGCCTGTGCGGCGGAAAAACACAAGGTGACATTGACCATATGACCTTCGGATGCGAAAGCCTTGCAGGCGGTCAGCCCGTCCCAGGTCAAGGGCACCTTGATCGCGATATTGGGCGCGATCTTGGCAAGCTTCATCCCTTCGGCGATCATGGCCTTGGCCTCGGTGGCCACCACCTCGGCAGAAACGGGCCCCTCGACCATGTCGCAGATCTCTTTAGTCACTTCGATGATGTCGCGTCCGGACTTGAGGATCAGCGAAGGGTTGGTTGTCACACCATCCACCATGCCAAGGTCATTCAATTCGCGAATGGCAGCAACATCGGCGGTATCGACAAAGAATTTCATAGGGGGCGCCCCGGGATTGAGTGAAAGGATTGCGGTCATTCATAGCTTATGCGTCGCCGGGCCGGAACCCTTGAAAGAGGTGGCGCGTGGCTGAGACGGGTTTTTTTGCAGAAGGCGCACTGGTGGCGGTGCTGACAACAGAGCCGCTGGGTCGCACGCTGGACTACAAGGCGCCCGAGGGCGGCTGCATGGTCGGCGCCTATGTCGAGGTGCCGCTGGGGCCGCGCCGCGTGCTTGGTGTGGTTTGGGGGCCGGGCGAGGGCGGCTTTGATCCTGCGCGCATCCGTTCTGTCAACCGGGTGCTCGATGCCGAACCGATGGGCGCGGCGATGCGGGCCTTTCTGCTGCGGGCGGCTGACTATACGCTGACGCCCCTGCCGGCCATGCTGCGTCTGGCAACGCGCGCGCCGGGGCTCGCCGATCCGCCGGGGCCAAGGCGCGTCTATCAGGCGGGCGGTGGCCAGCCGGACAAGATGACAGAGGCCCGGGCCCGGGTGATCGAGGTTTTGCGCGATTATGGCGGCGCGGCCTTTACCCTGTCGGAACTGGCCGGGCTGGCCAGCGTATCCACCAGCGTCATCAAGGGTCTGGTCAAGACCGGCGCCGTGGCAGAGGTGGAGGCACCCCGCGATACGCCCTATCCACGGCTGGATCCGGAATTGCCGGGCAAGCCGCTTGCCGCCGATCAGGCCGATGCGGTGGCAAAACTGACCGCCGCCGTCCGTCTTGGGCGCTATGGGACCACGC
>JBARVM010000524.1:0-2526 GCA_049646265.1 Paracoccaceae bacterium | reverse complement strand
TTGCCATGGTGATAATCGATGTCAAGGATTGCGACCCGCGCAGAACCCTGATCGCGAAACATCTGGGCCGCGATGGCGGCATTGTTCAGGTAGCAATATCCCCCCGCCAGATCGCCCGAGGCGTGGTGGCCGGGCGGACGGCACAGGGCAAAGACCTCGCGTGCGCCAGCCTGCACCATTCCTGCCCCGGTGAGCGTGACGTCCAAGGCCGAGCGGATTGCCGCCCAAGTCCCCGGAACGAAGGGCGAGAAGATGTCGAAGGTGAAGGCCGACAGCATGGCGTCGATGTTGTCCATTTGCGGCTTTTGCGCCATGCCGCGCATCCCGAACGTCCGGGCAAACACTGCGCGGCTTGCGCCGTGACGTTTCTCCCACAGGGGATAGGCGGTTTCGAGGAAGGTCAGGAAGTCGGGGTCATGAATCCGCGCAGCCTCGGCTAGACCATGGGCCACTGGCGCCTGCACATCGCGCAGACCGGCATCGGACAGTGCAGCAAGGATGACGTCCATCCGTTCGGGGCATTCGGCCATCGGCACGAACCCCTCGCCCCGCATCTCAAGGGCACCGGCATGGCCCTTGTGAGCATCGGAATAAAAGATCTTCATGCAGCACCCTCCAGTTTTGTCTCGATCCGTCTTTGCCAGGCCCGGCAGAATTGATCGGCCAGCAGTGCGATCACAGCCATCGCGATCCCGGCCAGAAAGCCGATGCCGAAATTGCCCTTTGACAGGCCGATGTAGATGATCTGCCCCAGCTCATCCGTGCCCACGAGGGCTGTGATCACCAGCATGGAAATGCCGAACATGATCGCCTGGTTCAGGCCCAGCATGATGTTCGGCATCGCCAAGGGCACCTTGACCCGCCAAAGCAGTTGCACCTTGGTCGCCCCCATGCTGGTTCCGGCTTCGATCACTTCTTTGGATACGTTGCGCAGCCCATACTCGGCGTAGCGGATAGGGGCGACGACGGCGTAGAGGATGATGGCCAGTAGGGCCGAAAACTCGCCGATCTTAAAGATCATGATGACCGGGATCAGCAGCACGAAAACTGGCATCGTCTGCAGCGTGTCATTGATCGGGCGCAGGATGCGGGAAAAGCGGTCGCTTTCGGCGGCCGCGATGCCAAGGCCTGTGCCGATCAGGAACGACGCCGCCACTGCCAGCCCGCTTAACTGCACGGACAGGACCGCCTTTTCATAGCTGCCTGTCGTCAGCATGAAGACCATGGCCGCAGCGGTCCACAATGCCAACCGCAGGCCGCCGGACCGGTAGCCAAACCAGATCAACAGAAGGCTCGCCCCCGGCCAGGTCAGGTTGGTGAAGCCGAAGAACAGGATCAGGCCAAAGGTGATGACAGCGATGGCAAGACCCGTGCGCCCGCGCGACAACGCATATCCCGCGCTAAAGACCACCAGCGCCGCATAGCCTACCGCGTGCCAGATCGTCGCCGTGAAGCCCCATGTAAAGGGGCCGACGACGTTCAAAAGCCCTATCTTCAGCGGCAGGACCAGCGTGAAGATGATGAAATTCTTGACCGAATCCAGCACGGGCTTGGCCCAAAGGACAAAGGCCTCGATCCCGGCATTCAAGGGGCCTGCCGGGTCAAAGGTCCAGATCTCTGGCCAGGTCTGTAGCGCCGGAAAGACCCGGGCAGCAAGATAGGCCAGCACCGCAGCACCCAACACCGTCAGGGCAAAGCGGTGCCGCTGGGCAAACCCCTGCGGCGGCGCCGTGTCCGGCGCGCGCGTGGCCAGCCCGTAGGTGATACGGTCCAGCACCATCGCCATCAGGGCAATGACGATGCCTGCGACAAGGCTTTCACCGAATTCGGCCTTGCAGAGCGTGGACAGGACGCGCCAGCCGATATCCTCGGACCCGCCGATGATCGAGGCTACGATGATCATGTTCAGCGCCGCCATCGTGGTCTGGTTCACGCCCAGAAGGATCTGCCGCAGGCCCGCCCGGCAACGGACAAGTAAGAACAACTGCCCTTTGGTGGCCCCCGACATCAGCCCGCTTTCGATGATGTCCGACGGCACCCCGCGCAGGCCAACGATTGTGTTTTTCACCATGGGCGGAAACGCGAAGATGATGCCAGCGATCAGGCCCACCACGGGGCCAAAGCCGAACAGGATCAGGATGGGCAACAGGTAGGCAAAGGCCGGGACGGTCTGGGTGATGTCCATCAGGGGCGTCAAGAAACGCTCGACCCGGGGCGAAAGAAAGCCCCAGACGCCCAAGGCAAAGCCAAGGGCCACGGCCAAGGGAACCGAAACTGCCACCAGTGCCAGAGAGTTCATCGTATCGGGCCAAAGCCCCATCAACAGGATATAGATCAGCGCGCCAAGGGTGAATGCCGCCAAGGGCCACCCGCCCGCGCGGTAACCGATCATGACGGCGACGACCATCCCGACGGACCACGGCAACCAGCCGAGGAAGCCCGAGAACCAGTCCAGCGGGTATTTCATGATCGCCGACAGCGCCCGGAACACGGGTTTGAAGGCGGCAACGAACCAATCCATGCCGG
>JBARVM010000523.1:0-7996 GCA_049646265.1 Paracoccaceae bacterium | reverse complement strand
ATCTCACCATAAGGGGCTTTGCGAATGGTCGCATCCAGCTTCAGTTGCTTGACCACATCCGTGACCCAGCCTTCGCCGAACGATTCCCAGGCCAGCATTTCGACCGGCCGGGCGCCTAGAAGCGACCAGAGCGCCATCTCGACAGCCCCGGTATCCGAGGCAGGCACGATGCCGATACGGTAATCGGCCGGAACGCCCAGAACCTCGCGGGTCAGGTCAATAGCCTCTGCCAGTTTGGATTTTCCCACGGCGGCACGATGCGACCGGCCCAAGGGCGCGTCCGACAACATTTCTAGCGAGTAACCGGGGATCTTGGCACAAGGGCCAGACGAAAAACGCGGATTTGCCGGCCGCGCGGCCGGGGTCTTGATGCTGGTCATACTATCCTTCCAGATAAATGCCCTTCGTTGGGGAAGGGTGTCCCGCCGCCAGCGATAGACCCGCCCGCGCCCCGACACAAGCCTGAAAATTGCGACATTCCGCCGCTTTATGTGCAATAACCGACATGGCTGCCCCGCAGCGCGGCCCGGGATACGCTTTAATCCGGCCGCCGCCCGGTCGCGAATATCCGCTCCAGCCAGGAAATTACTGCGCGAATGTGCCTCTGGTCGCGCTGATCGCGGTGGCCGAGCAACCACAGCTCCCGCTCTGGCGGGCGTTCGTCGGAGGGCAGGGCGACCAGGCTTGGGCCATGTGCCATGGCGGTGGGAAGTACCGCTATGCCAAGCCCGGCTACTGCCGCCCCTCGTGCCGTCTCGGCATCGGTGACGCGTAGCGCCGCACGACGTGACCGCCCCGCGCGGAGCCGCGCCTCGATCCAGCGTGCTTGCGGCAGATGCGCCATATCCTCCGCATAGCTGATCAGCGGCGCGTCGGCCGACAGCCCGGGTGCCGCGAAAAGACTGTAGGGCAGGGTTGCGATTCGCCGCGTCCAAAGTCCAACGCCGCCACTTTCGGGACGGGCAAAGCGCAGGGCCAGATCGGCATCGCGCCTTGTCAGATTGCTGTTGCGCGCCTCGGCCACCAGCTCCAACCCCAGACCCGGATAGCCGGAAAAAAGCTTGCCCATATGCGGCAAAATCAGTCGGTTGGCTATAAGTGGCACCGCCGTCAGCCGGACGACACCCATCGCCGGTTGGCTGGCTGCGCCCATCGCCTCTGCCAGGCGGGACATCTCGGTCGCTACACGTTCGGCATGATCGGCGACCAACCGTCCCGGCGCGGTCAGGACAAGCCCGCCACCTCCGTCGCGCTGGACAAGTTGCGCCCCGACCTGTTCCTGCAGGGTGCGCAGCCTGCGCGAAACGGTCGTATCATCCACTCCAAGTTGACGCGCCGCGCCAAGGAAACTGCCCGCCCTGTCGACGGCCAAAAGGAAACGCAAAAGATTCCAGTCGAGTTTCTGCATTTTCGCAGGATAGACCTGCAACAACTCCCCTACAATCTGCAAAAATTCAGATGCATCCTGCAGGTCAGGAGGCTTCTTCATGCGCTACATCATTCTCTTCGAAGACAACCCCAAGGCCGATCCCGACGTACGCGCGCGTCTGATGGCGGCTCATCTGGCCTTTCTTGCGGCGGAACGGATCATCGCGGCGGGTCCATTGCGCGAACCGGGCGGTAAACCGGCTGGCGGTATCTGGCTGCTGGACGCCGAAAGCCCGGAAAGGGTTGAGGCGCTGATACGCGCAGATCCTTTCTGGCCGACGGGCCTGCGCAAATTCTGGCGGGTGCTGGAATGGAACTGCGTCTTTGCCGACGGCCATCGTCTGATCGTAAAAGGCTGATGCTTCATCCGCTGGCCATTCCAAAGATTTCGTGATTAGTGCCGCCCCATCAGGAACCATGAAGGGCCGGCCATGTTCATCGCCACACTTCTTGCAAACCCGGTGCACGCCAATCTGGATCGCGCGGCGGTGGAATCGCTACGAGACGCCTGGGGCGGGGGCGCGGCTGCCTGGCTCAACCCCGGTATCGCAGCGGAATTCGCCATTGCAAAGGTTCCGGCAAACCGGTGGGAAGTCTGGCAGGGCCTGCAGGGTATCGGCGTCGATCTGGTGCTGCAGTCCAGCGAGGGGCGGCGCAAGAAGATGCTCTTGGCGGATATGGATAGCACCATGATCGGTCAGGAATGTATCGACGAGCTGGCCGACATGGCCGGGAAGGGCGCCCGCGTGGCGGCCATCACCGCCCGCGCCATGAATGGCGAGCTGGACTTCGAGGCAGCACTGATCGAGCGGGTCGATCTTTTGCGCAATCTGCCGGTGGCGGTGATCGCCGAAGTGCTTGCCGAACGCATCACCTATACGCCCGGCGGGCGCGAACTCATTGCGACGATGAAGGCAAACGGCGCCTATACCGCGCTGGTATCCGGCGGCTTCACCGATTTCACCGCCGCCGTGGCCAGCTATCTCGGCTTTGACGAACATCGCGCCAACCGGCTTTTGTCATCCTGCGGCAAGCTGAGCGGCGAGGTTGCCCGCCCGATTCTGGGGCGTGAGGCAAAGGTTGCAGCGCTTCATGAAATCTCGGCCGGTTTGGGCCTGCTGCCCGCCGATGTCATGGCCGTTGGCGACGGCGCCAACGATCTTGGCATGCTGGGGCTGGCGGGGTCGGGCGTCGCGCTCCATGCCAAGCCATCGGTTGCAGCGCAATGCGATATCCGGATCAACCATGGCGATTTGACCGCGCTTCTTTACATTCAGGGCTACAGCCTCCACGACTTCGCCTGACGGATCTGGAGCGGGCGGCGCAACGATGTTTCACCTGACAATAGAGATGGCGCTGGTGCTGGTCGCCGTGGCGTTTGTTGCGGGGCTGGTGGACAGTATCGCCGGGGGCGGCGGGCTGATCACTGTGCCTGCGCTTCTGCTTGCAGGTATCCCGCCGGTGAATGCTCTTGCCACCAACAAGCTACAAGGTGCCTTCGGGTCCGGCACGGCAGCGCTTTCCTACGCGGCGCGTGGCCATGTCGATCTGCGCCGCCAGATCTGGCCTGCCTTTCTGGCCTTTGTCGCCGCCGCTTTAGGGGCCGCGCTTCTGCCGCTGATCCCGACCGATGCCTTGCGGCTGATCCTGCCGGTGATCCTGATCGGCATCGCGGTCTTTTTTGCCCTGAAGCCGGGGCTGAGCGATCAGGACCGATTGCAGCGCATGGGCCCAGCCCTTTTTGCCGTCACTATCGTTCCGCTCATTGGCTTTTATGACGGTCTTGTCGGGCCGGGTGCCGGGTCGTTTTACATGATCGGCTTTGTGCTTTTAGCCGGGCACGGCGTGCTGAAGGCCACGGCCCATACCAAACTGCTCAATTTCGCCTCCAACATTGGCGGGCTATTGGCCTTTGCGCTGGCCGATGCGCCGCTTTGGGGTTTGGGGCTGGCCATGGGGTTGGCGCAAATCGCCGGGGCCTATTTCGGCTCTGGCATTGCCATGCGCATCGGCGCGGGGCTGATCAAGCCGCTGCTGGTGATCACGACTACCATTCTGGCGCTGCGGCTGATCTGGCAGATGGCCTAGCACCCCACAAACGCCGATTTTGGCGGCCTTGGCCTGCGCGACACCTTCTTTTAATTAACGGTTGCGTTAATTAAGTAAATAGTGAATAATGCCCCCCATGAATAACTTGCCCCCCATATTCGCCGCCCTGTCCGATGCGACCCGCTTTGCCATTATCGAACGCCTTTTGGAGCGTGGCGAGCAGTCAGCAGGTGATCTGGCCGACATTGCGGACATAACCGCGCCCGCCATTTCGCGGCATCTCAAGGTGCTGCGAGAGGCGGGGCTGGTTACCCAGCGGATCGACGGCACGCGCCGTATCTATGCGGTGGCGCCGGAACCGATGCAGGCCATTTCGCGCTGGACCATCGCCCACCGCGACTTCTGGGAGGCGAGCCTTGACCGGCTAGCACGGGCCTTTGGCAAGATAGGAACGGAGAATTGAATGGCTGATCTGACCCTTCACCGCGAATTCCCGGTATCAACCGATGTGCTTTTTGCCCATATCAGCGACTCGGCGCTTTTGATCCAATGGTTCGGTCCCGAAGGGATCGACCTGACCGAGGCGAAGATGGATTTCACCCGCACCGGACCCTGGTTTGCCATCATGCATGGCCGTGAAAGCGGCAACCGGTTCAAAGTGTCGGGGCAGGTGACCCATGTCAAACCGCCGACCTCGGTCGGGCTAACCTGGGCCTGGCATGATGAAGCGGACAAGCGTGGCCCCGAAAGCCATGTGACGTTTACCGTCGCGCCGACCCTTGGAGGGGCGAAGTTGACCATCGCCCATGTCGATCTGGCCGATGCCGAAATGGTTACCAGCCACAATCAAGGCTGGAACTCGACGCTCAACAAGCTGGAAAGCTTTCTTTCGCCCAAGTAAGCGCCGGGGGGCGGCCAAAGCCATCCGGCGCCTGCCACATGTTTTCCCGGCCAGACCTGCGGTATGCGCCGCCAGCAAGGCCATTCACCCCAAGCAGGAGGAGAACTGCGATGCCTGACTTTATGTTTGCCTATCATGGCGGCGGCGGAATGCCCGCTACGAAAGAAGAAGGGGAAAAGATGATGGCGGCCTGGAATGCCTGGTTTGGCAGCATGGGCACGGCCGTTGTCGACGGCGGCCGGCCGGTTGGCAAATCCTCCACGGTTTCCAAATCGGGCGTGACCGGCAATGGCGGTGCCAATCCGATATCCGGCTATTCGATCATTCGCGCCAAAGATCTTGCGGCAGCGACGGAAATGGCCAAGGGCTGCCCGTTGGTCAAATCCGGCAATGGTACCGTCGAAGTCGCTGAGGCGATCGCAATGTAAGGAAAGGTCAGGGGCGGTCCGAGTGGCCGCCCCCCCGCCGGGCCTTTAGCCTAATGGGCAAAGCCGGCTGCCAGACGCAATTCCCCGGTGACAATACCACGGGAATTGGTCTGCGGTCCGGTCAGATAACGCGCCACCACCGGATGGTTCTTGTCTAGCGCGCCAACTCTGATCAGCAGCGCCGTAATCGCCGCTTCGGACCCGCGTTTTGTACCATCGAGCACCTTCAGCGCGATGCTGCGCTTCTGCTCTGGCAGGATCGCAATATAAACCGCCTCTGCCCCGAATTTGACCGCGGCCTTGCCGTCCATTGCGCGCATGAGATTGGTGCAACAGCCGCCCTCGCCCGCTACCAGTTCCGGATAGGCCATCATTGCATGGGTCAGACGGTGCGCAGCCTGTTCGCGCAGATCGCCACCGTCGCGGGCGCGGGCGAAAAACGCCATGGCCCGGCCGAGCCCATGCAGGGTGGTCGTAAAGTTTGGCGCCGAGCAGCCGTCGATCCCATAGCCGGGACTTGTCATGCCCGTTACCTCTTCAAAGGCAGCCTTGACCGCCTTTTGCACCGGATGATCCACCTCTACATATTCGCTGTCGCCGCCGAAATGCTGATTAAGCGTCAGAAAGCCCGCATGTTTGCCGGAACAGCAATGGTGCAACTGCCCCGGCTTTTGCCGGGTGGAGTACAGGAAATCCCGCGCTTCGGCATCGGGGGGCACCATGGCCCCACAGCGCAAATCATCGACCGACAGGCCAATATCTTGCAGCCATTTTTCCACCCGTACCGTATGGATTAAGGCCCCCCGGTGGCTGGCGCAGCAAAGCGCCAGCTGGTCTTGCCGCAGGTCAGCCTTGGCCGCCGCGCCGCTTTCGATCAGCGGCAGGGCCTGAATGATCTTGCACGACGAACGCGGAAACATCAGCAGCTCCGGGTCGCCCCACGCTTCGACAATCTCGCCCTTTTCATCGCAGATCACAGCATGGCCAGAATGAAGGCTCTCCAACATCCCACCCCGCCAAAGTTCGATCATCTGCGCCGCAGCCATGTCACAATCCTCGTTCCGATATGCGCGCCAATTCAGGTGGCAACTTTTCGCCAGCAAAGCTTTGCGTCGCGCTTTTCAATAGTCTATGTCGTGAATATCGCGTTGATATGCACCTTGCCATGCTAAAAAGGCGTTACGAAAAGACGCCGTGGAGTCAAGTGCAGTACAAACAGGCTGGAGGCTGAGGATAATGATTTCTTTCGTGCGGTACGTGCTGGGCGCGTCCTTTCTGGTTCTGTCGCTGACAGGCACCTCGCAGGCACAGGTTTCCGACAACCGCGTGGCAACCACGACGGATTGGAGCGTGTTTGTCGAAACCGATCCGCAGGAATGCTGGGGCGTTTCGGCCCCCAAGGAGACACTGAACACCAAGGACGGCAAGGCCGTATCGGTCCGCCGCGGCGATATCCTGCTTTTCATCACATTCCGGCCCGGCAGCGGTGGCGAAATCTCCTTTACCGGTGGCTATCCTTTTGCCAGCGGCCTGCCGGTTGTGCTCGATGTCGGTGGCACCAAATATGACCTGTTCAGCGATGGCGAATGGGCCTGGGCAGGTAGCCCCGAGGATGATGCAAAGATCATCGCAGCACTCAAGGCCGGGTCGAGTGCCGTGGTATCAGCCCAATCCGGACGCGGTACAAAAACACAGGATACATTCTCTCTTCTGGGCTTTTCGGCAGCGGTTGACGAGGCACTGAAGCGCTGCGGCGGCTAAGACCTTGGCACCGGCAGGTCTAGCCGTATGCAGCATGTCGCCGCCACATTGACATTTCCGGTCAGCAGCGTTTTGTTAGCGCTAATATTTCCAGAGGATCGGTAGTGTGGAATCCCTAGAGGACGGGGTCTTTGACCTTTTTATCATAGGTGGGGGCATCAACGGCTGTGGCATCGCGCGCGATGCAGCCGGGCGCGGCCTGTCAGTTGCCTTGGCCGAAATGGGGGATCTGGCCTCTGCCACCTCGTCAGGCTCCACCAAACTGTTTCACGGCGGCCTCCGCTATCTGGAATATTTCGAATTTGGCTTGGTCCGCAAGGCACTGGGCGAGCGCGAAACGCTTTTGCAGGCGATGCCGCATATTTCGTGGCCCATGCGCTTTGTGCTGCCCTACCATGCCGATATGAGGTTTGACGGCGAAACGCCCGCCTCCAAACTCCTCAACCGGCTGATGCCCTGGATGAAGGGGCGCAGGCCGGCCTGGATGATCCGCCTTGGCCTCTTTCTATATGACAATCTGGGAGGGCGCCGGATCCTGCCGGGGACAAGTACGCTGGACCTGAGCCAAGACCCGGCAGGCCGGCCGCTGCAATCGAAGTTTCGGCAGGCCTATGAATATTCGGATTGTTGGGTGGATGATGCGCGCCTTGTGGTTCTGAATGCCCGCGATGCCTGTGAGCGCGGCGCGACGATTCTGACCCACAGCAAAGTGACGGGCGCGATGCGGCACGAGGGGCTTTGGCAGATTACCGTAAGCCACGGCGAGCAGAAACATACCTACCGTGCGCGCGCGCTGGTCAATGCCGGTGGGCCATGGGTTGAGAGGGTCGCACGCGACACTGTCGGCGTGCAGACCACCGCCTCCATCCGGCTGGTCCGCGGCAGCCATATTGTGACGCGCAAACTCTTCGACCATGCCAAGGCCTATTTCCTGCAAGGCGAGGATGGCAGGATCATCTTTGCTATCCCTTATGAGGAAGATTTCACACTGATCGGCACGACGGATGTCGATCACCCGGCGGACCCCGCCCGCCCGACCTGCACCAAAGAGGAGGAGGAATATCTTTGCGCCTTCGCCTCGGCCTATTTCAAACTGCCGGTTACCCCCGCCGAGGTGGTCTGGACCTACGCCGGTGTCAGGCCGCTTTACAATGATGGGGCCAAGTCGGCACAGGCGGCGACGCGGGACTATGTTCTGGCGCTGGACGAGGCGGGGGCGCCGCTTCTGTCAGTCTTTGGCGGCAAGATCACCACCTATCGCAAGTTGGCAGAGGCTGCATTGGCAAAGCTGGCCCCGCATCTTGGCTGCAGCGCGGCAGGTTGGACAGCGGGCGTACCGCTGGCCGGCGGCGATTTTCCAGTTTCCGAAGTTGCCAACCTGACCCGAGAGTTGAAGCTGCGCTATGATTTCCTTGCCGATCAGACCTGC
>JBARVM010000522.1:0-3591 GCA_049646265.1 Paracoccaceae bacterium | reverse complement strand
CCGCCGCCAAGTGCCAGAACCGCTGCAAGGCGCATCGACAAGGGTGAGGTCAAACTGACGGCCGTGCAATTGGGGCGCGCTGGCCATGGCGATGGCAGCCCTGGCCCGCGCTGCCCGAACCGGCAGGGCGGAAAGCCTGGCGGCATTGATGTCATGGGCCGTTACCTGCAAACCCGCATGGGCGGCGATGGCAAGGCTCTTGCCGCCACCGCCGGCGCAATAGTCCAACACCTTCATGCCCGGCGCCAAAGGCAGCGCCGCCACAGCCGCCTGGGATGAGAGGTCCTGCAACTCGACAAGCCCTTCAAGATAGGCGCGGGACTGTTTGATCTTGCTAGCATTTTCTGCGACGACCAACGCGCCCTCAAGCGATGGGACCGCCTCTGCGCCAACCCCGTCGCGGGCCAGCGCCGCCAGCGCATCGGCCACGGATGCACGTGCCGCATTCACCCGCAGATAGACCGGTGCACGTTCTTGCATAGCTAGCAGAAAGGGCGCGAATTCTTCGCCAAGGGCCCGGCGCAGCGGCGCCTCCAACCAGTCCGGGCACTCAAGCCGGACCAGTTCCGGCAACGTCTCTACAGACGGGGCTGCTGCCAGCGCCCCCCTTTCAGCGCCGTCAAGCAGCGCGGGCGCATGACCCACGCCGGTAAAGACCCGATCAGGATCCGCCGCATGGGCACCGATCATCAGCGCCCGGCCGGTCATCGGCGCAGCAGCGGCAAGCCCGGAAAGCGCCGCATAGGACCGTCGGCGGCGGGTTGCGTCAAAGACAAGATCCCTAACCGCTGCCCGATCTTTGGATCCTGCATAACGGCTGGTTCGCGCCCAAGCGGTCAAGGCCCTTTCTGCCGCATCCCCCAGCAGGATCCGGTCAAGAATCTCTATCGCGGCCTGAACACGCGCGGCTGGGGTCATGACGGGTACATACCTTCGAAACTAGCCGCAAGACACTGATATTTATGCCTTACGCCCTATAGTTCGGTGCCTCGCGGATCATCTGGACATCATGGACATGGCTTTCCTTCAGGCCCGCACCGGTGATCCGCACGAACTGGCAGTTGCTGCGCATCTCGGCAATGGTGCGGTTGCCGGTATAACCCATGGCCGCCCGCAACCCGCCGACCAGCTGATGAACCACCGCTGCCGCCGTCCCCTTGTAGGGCACCTGCCCCTCGATCCCCTCGGGCACCAGCTTGTCAGAGGCGGCATCCTTCTGGAAATAGCGATCAGCCGAACCGCGCGCCATGGCACCAAGCGAGCCCATGCCGCGATAGGTCTTGTAGCTGCGCCCCTGATAAAGCACCACCTCGCCCGGGCTTTCATCGGTGCCGGCAATGGCCGATCCGACCATGGCGCAAGAGGCGCCCGCGGCAATCGCCTTGGCAAAATCACCCGAATATTTGATACCGCCATCGGCAATGACAGGAATGTCACCCGCCGCCTGCACCGCATCGACAATTGCCGTCAGTTGCGGGACGCCGACACCGGCCACGATCCGCGTGGTGCAAATGGAACCCGGCCCGATCCCGACCTTGACCGCATCGGCACCGGCACCAATCAGGGCGCGCGTCGCCTCGGCGGTCGCGACATTGCCCGCGATCACCTGCGCATGGCTCGAGAATTTCTTGATACGCTCCACCGCGCGGGCCACCCCTTCGGAATGGCCATGGGCCGTGTCGATCACCACAATATCCACGCCCGCATCCAATAGCGCCTGGCTGCGCTCAAACCCCGCATCGCCGACGGTCGAGGCGGCAGCCACCCGCAACCGCCCCTGATCATCCTTGCAGGCATAAGGGTTGAGGACAGCCTTCTCGGTATCCTTCAGCGTCAAAAGACCGGTCAGTTTGCCAGCCTTGTCGGTGACCAGCAGCTTTTCGATACGCCGCGCCTTCATCAGGTTCTTGGCGGCTTCCAGATCGGCAGGTTCCACCAGAACCGCAAGATTTTCGGTGGTCATCATCACCCGCACCGGCGTCTTGTCATCAGAGGCGAAACGCATGTCGCGGTTGGTGACGATCCCCAGAACCCGCCCATCCCTGTCCACCACAGGAAAGCCCGTGACATTGTAGCGTTCCTGCAAGGCCTTGGCATCGGCCAGCGTCTGATCGGGATGCAGCGTGATGGGATTGTCGACGACACCGCTTTCGAACCGCTTGACCCTGCTGACCTCTGCGGCCTGTTCGACCACGCCGAGATTGCGGTGCACAACGCCGATGCCGCCCGCCTGGGCAATGGCGATGGCCATACGCGCCTCTGTCACCGTATCCATCGCCGAGGACAGAAGCGGGATATTCATGCGGATCTGGCGGGTCACATAGGTCGATGTGTCGGCATCCGAAGGCAGCACGCTGGAGGCGGCTGGAACCAGAAGGACATCATCAAAGGTAAGAGCCTCACGAATCTGCACGGGGGGTACTCCTCTGGGCAAGTAGGTTTGGCGCTTCGCTCTTTCACGGGCCGGGTCCATTGGCAAGGGAAAAACGCCCGGCCTGCGCTGCATCGCACCCGACAGGCCCTTGCAGAGCCCCGCGCGCCCGGTCATCTTGGCACCGTCAGGAATTTGCGGGGAAGAGATGCGCGTCGCAATCATCGAAAACACCGAAAACTCGCCCCTTGGGCAGATCGGCGCGGCGCTGCGCGAGGCGGATGCCGAAATCCAGCTATTCCGCCCCTGGGCCGGAGAGGCGCTGCCTGATGGCCATTATCACGATGCGCTGGTGGTTCTGGGCGGCGAACAGTCCGCGCGCGCCGACGATACCCACCCCTACCTCCCAGACCTTGTGCGGCTGACGCGCCGCATGGCGGTGGCGGACAAGGCTGTTTTGGGGGTTTGTCTTGGCGCACAGCTTCTGGCACGAGCCTTTGGCGCGGAAAACCTTCTTGGCGTTACGCCGGAGTTTGGCTGGCATCAGATCCGCGTAACAAAGGATGGTCTGAGCGATCCGATCATGTCCGTTCTGCCAGGCGCCTTTACCGCCTTTCAGTGGCACCGCGATACCTTCTCCTTGCCTGATGGCGCCATTCGGCTTGCCCGCAATGCCGCCGTTGGCAACCAATGTTTTCGCATCGGGCGCGCTGCCTATGGCATGCAGTTTCACTTCGAGGCCAGTCGCGCTGTCGTCGAAAACTGGTGCAGGGATTTTCCGGAGGCCATCGAAATGATCAGCCCCGGCTGGGTAGACGCCTATCCCCTGCAAGCCGCCGAACATGGACCAGAGGCGGATGCAGCCGGGCTTGCCATCGCGCGGGCGTGGATCAGTCTGATCTGACAGAAACCTGTTCGGCGCGTGGCGCTATCTCCAGCGGTGGCTGGCCCATTCCGCCAGCCAACCTGTCAAGATGCCACCACCCAGAAGGACAATGAGGATATCGGGCAGCATGATCTGTTGCAGATAGTCGATAGCGATCGAGACGATATCAACCAACGCCTCCATCGGCCCATCGTAGGTTCGGCGCAGGGCTAAAACCA
This sequence comes from Paracoccaceae bacterium, assembly GCA_049646265.1. Classification (GTDB taxonomy): domain Bacteria; phylum Pseudomonadota; class Alphaproteobacteria; order Rhodobacterales; family Rhodobacteraceae; genus TMP-24. The sequence continues at coordinate 116 of JBARVM010000522.1, read as the reverse complement.
ACATATGTTCGAAGGAAAAGACCAGCAAGGCAGCGACCAAAAGGATAATGGCGCCGCGCAACCCGACATTGCCGGAAACTTTGTAACCCCGGCCGATTTCGGGGCCAATGCTGCGC
>JBARVM010000521.1:0-5229 GCA_049646265.1 Paracoccaceae bacterium | reverse complement strand
ACCCCATGTTCAGCGCTGAAACTGCCGCCAAATTCTGCCACCAGATCATGCACCACCGCCATGATGGCCGAGGCCAGCGCCCGATGATCTTCCGCCCGCTGACCTTTGGCGGGAAAGACATTGTAATGCAGGTTGCCGTCGCCGAGATGACCAAAGCAGTTGATGCGAAAATCGCCAAGGGCGGCGATGGCCTTGGGCGCGCGGTCAAGGAATGCGCCAATTAGCGACAGAGGTAGCGATATGTCGTGCGAACTGATGGCACCGATTGCCTTGTTCGCAGCGGGCAGCGCCTCGCGCAGCGCCCAGAACTGCCGCGCCTGCGCAGTGCTTTGCGCGATAAGCCCGTCATCGGTCAGCCCCCGCGCCTCCGCCGCCGCAAAAAGGCCCGCCAGCGCCTCGGCGGCCACAATCCCCTCGGGAAGTCCCACCTCTATCAGAACCATCCATTCGGGTTGGCTGGCGAAAGGCTGGCGCACATCTGGCATGGTTTCATCCAGAAACCGCAGACCCTGCCGCGCGATCAGCTCAAAGGCCGAAATGCAGCCCGCCATCCGCGCCTCTGCCAGCGCCAGAAGCGCCAGCGCCGCCTCAGGCGAGGCTACAGTCAGCATCGCCGTGCCGACCGCGGCGGGTTCGGCGAAAAGCCGCAGGCTGGCGGCGGTAATCACGCCCAGCGTCCCCTCGGCCCCGATCAGCAGGTTGCGCAGATCGTAGCCGGTATTGTCCTTTCTCAGCCGCTTCAATCCATTGAAGATCGCCCCATCCGGCAGGACCGCCTCGATCCCCAGACACAGGTCGCGGGCATTGCCATAGCGTAGCACATTGAGCCCGCCCGCATTGGTGGACAGAAGCCCGCCGATCCGCGCCGAACCCCGCGAGGCCAGCGCCAGCGGGAAGAGCCGCCCCGCTCCGCGCGCGGCTTCCTGCACGTCGGCAAGGATTGCTCCTGCCTCGGCCACCAGTACCCCTTCCTCGGGCCAGAGGCCCCGGACGGCCGCCATCCGTTCCAGGGACAGGATCAGGGGCGCAGGCCCTTCCGGCATGATCTGGCCGACCACCAGCCCGGTTCCTCCCCCCTGAGGCACAATCCCCACCCGCCCCGCGCCGCAGGCCCGCACGATGGTCGCCACCTCCTCGACCGAACGGGGGCGGGCGACAAAGTCCCCCTGGCCGTGGACCCGGCCGCGCGGGTCTTGCAAATGGCGCGGCTCGGCGGGGCTGACGGTGCCTTCGGGCAGGCCCGCCACAAAGGCGGCGTCGGCGGGATTGAGTGTCATGCCGCCTCCAGCTTGCGCGCCATCGCGATCAGGGCCTCGACGGTCTTGAGGTTGCGCGCGGTCATGTCGACCGGCAGCCGCCCGACGCGTTCGGCAAGCTTCGATCGACCCATCCCGCCCGGCAGATGCAGCCACAGCATGCGGCCCTGGAAAGCATAGCGTTCCTCGGCTGTCGCAAGCGATTTCAGGAAGTCGCCGGTAGCGCGCGGCAGTTCACGCTCCATGAAATGAAAATAGACCCGTTCGCCCGCCTCGGCCTTGAACGGGCAGCCCTGATGGGCGGCCTCAATCTCGGCCAGCGTCCGCATCAGGACCGGCGGGCGAAAGCCAAAGCGCTTCAACACGCCGTCAGCAATCAGGGTCTGCAGCTCGCCCGCATTCCTTTCCGACCGGAAAACCGCGTTGCCGCTCTGGATATAGGTCTTCGCGCCTTTCAGCCCCAAAGCATCAAGAAGCCCCCGGAATTCTGCCATCGGCAACTTGTTGACGCCCGCGACATTCACCGCCCTCAGAAGTGCAATCCAGACCTTCATGATCCTCCTTCATCTTGGCTCAGATACTCCGGGGAGTCTCGGGGGGCAGCGCCCCCCTTAACCGGCACGGTCACCCGACGTCAGTACGCCCGCGCCGGTCTGCCCGAAGATTGGCGTAAAGCACATGGTTGCGCCAGCGCCCGTTGATCTGCAGATAGCTTTGCGCAACCCCTTCATATTTGAAACCGGTCTTTTCCAGAACCCCGCGCGAGGCGGCATTTTCCGGCAGGCATCCCGCCTCTATCCGCGAAATATCCAGCGCGGTGAACGCATGGTGAACCACGGCGCGCAACGCCTCGCTCATATAGCCATGGCGGGCAAAGGGCGGGCCCACCCAATAGCCAAGCGTGCCGGCCTGCGCCGGGCCACGGCGGATATTGTCAAGCGTAACCGCCCCGATCAGCATCGTATCCGCCCGACGGATGAGAAAGAGCGGCAATGCCGTGCCGCCGCTTTCGGCGCGCGCCGCCCAATAGACCCGGTTGGTAAAGCTTTTGCGGGACAGGGAATCTTCGCCCCAGAGCGGATCCCACGGCGTCAGGAAATCGCGGCTAAGATCGCGCAGCCCCGCCCATTCGCGGTAGTCGGAATGGGTGGGCAGCCGCAGGGTAAGCCGTTCCGTCTCGAGCCGGAGGCTGCGGCGGATCAGCCCCATCACCTGACCAGCCTCTGCTGCAGCGCCTCAAGGGCGGGGGCGCGTTCGACCGGGCCATAAAGCGCCAGCGCCGCATCGCCGCCACCGGCAACCCGCGCGCCGAAATCGCGCACCTGCGCAACGCTGACCGCGTCAATCTCTGCCGTGGCCTCTGTCAGGTCGGGCACCCGGCCCCAGATCGACAGGTAGCGTGCCATACGTTCGGCCCGCGCCGAGGGGCTTTCCAGCCCCATCAAAAGCCCGGCCCGCAATTGCGCCTTGGCCCGCGCCACTTCCGCCGGGCTCATATCATCGGCGGCACGGCGCAATTCGTCCATCGTCAGGGTGCAAAGCCCATCAACCTCTTCGCCCGAGGTGCCGGCATAGATCGTCAGCATGCCAGTGTCATCATGGCTGCCCGCCTGCGCATAGATCGTATAGCAAAGCCCGCGTTCCTCGCGCACCTTCTGAAACAGGCGCGAAGACATGCCGCCGCCTACCGCCGTGGCATAGACCTGCGCGCAATGAAGATCAGCGTCGCGGTAGGCCGGTGCCCGGAAACCCATGGCAAAATGCGCCTGTTCAAGATCCTTCACCTCGCGCCGCTCTGCCCCCTGCCAAAGGGCCGGTTGCGGTTGGGTCTGCGAGCGGGCTGGCAAATGGCCGAAAAGTGCCGTTGCCAACGCCACGATTGCCGCATGATCGACGGCACCCGCCGCCGAGACGATCATCCGGTCCGGCCCATATTCATCCCCGACAAAACGACGCAGATCATCGGCCTGAAATGCCCCCACGGTTTCGGGCTGGCCAAGGATTGCCCGGCCCATGGGCTGGTCGGGATAGGCCGCCTCTTGCAGCCAGTCAAAGATGATATCGTCCGGCGTATCGCGCGACTGGCCGATTTCCTGCAAGATCACATGGCGTTCCAGATCAATCTCGCGCTGGTCGAACAGGGGGTTCAGTACGATATCGGCGATGATATCCAGCGCCAGCGGCACATCCGCCTTGAGCACGCGGGCGTAAAAGGCGGTCATCTCGCGGCTCGTATAGGCGTTGATGGCGCCGCCTACATCCTCGATCTCTTCGGCGATCTGCAAGGCACTGCGCCGCGTCGTCCCCTTGAAGGCCATATGTTCGAGAAAATGCGCCAGCCCGTTCTGTTCGCGCCGCTCATGCCGGCCCCCGGCCGTAATCCAAAGGCCGACGGTGGCAGAGGCAAGGCCTGGCATCTGTTCGGAAACCACCCGCACGCCATTGGGCAGCACCGTCAATTCGGTCGTCAAACGCGGCGCCTTTCATTCACGATCGCTTCGATCGCCAGCATGTCATTGGCCACAGGGGTCAGCCTTTCGGATCGCTCGAACAGATCCTGCATATGCGGCGGTAGGGCCGGATGCCTGCCGGTCGCAGCCTTGACCGCATCGGGGAATTTCGCCGGATGCGCCGTGGCCAGAGATATCATCGGAACCGGTCCCAAATGGTCTTTCGCCACTTTTACCGCGATTGCCGAATGAGGACAAAGCAATTCCCCTGAAAGACCCAGCTCGTCGCGGATCGCCTCGCTTGTCTCCTCTTCCGACAGACGGCCGGAACCGAATAAGCCGCGCAACTCAGTCAGCGCCGCCTGACTGACGCTGAAGCCGCCTTCTGCCTTCATCTCCTCCATCAGCTGCGCCACGGCAGCACCGTCGCGGCCATAGGCATCAAACAGCGCACGTTCGAAGTTGGAGGAGATCTGGATATCCATCGACGGGCTGATGGAGGGTTTGACACCATCCATCTCATAGCGCCCTGTGGTCAGGCAGCGATGCAGAATGTCATTCTGGTTCGTCGCGATGACCAGCTGATCAATCGGCAGTCCCATGCGCTTGGCGATATAGGCTGCGAAAATGTCGCCAAAGTTGCCGGTTGGCACGGTAAAGCTGACCCGGCGGTGCGGCGCACCGAGTGCCACGGCAGAGGTGAAATAATAGACGACCTGCGCCAGAACACGTGCCCAGTTGATCGAATTCACCCCCGCCAGACCGACCTTGTCGCGGAAGGCAAAGTCATTGAACAGATCCTTCAGCCGCGACTGGCAATCATCAAAATCACCATCCAGCGCCAACGCATGGACATTCGCCTCTGCCGGGGTGGTCATCTGGCGCCGCTGAACTTCCGACACGCGGCCATGCGGGAAAAGGATGAACACATCGACATTGTCGAGCCCACGAAAGGCCTCTATCGCCGCCGAGCCCGTATCGCCAGAGGTGGCGCCAACGATGGTAACCCGCCGTCCGTCGCGGGCCAGCGCGATCTGGAAGAGCTGGCCGATCAGCTGCATGGCGAAGTCCTTGAACGCCAGCGTCGGCCCGTGGAACAACTCCAACAGGAAATGGTTCGGCGCCAACTGCACCAATGGCGCGCGCGCGACATGGTTAAAGCCGGCATAGGCCCGCTCTATGGCGCCACGGAACTCCGCATCGGAAAAACAATCCCCGATGAAGGGGCGCATCACCCGAAAGGCGGCCTCTTCATAGGACAGGCCAGCCAGCGCCGCTATATCCTCAGCTGCCAGCACCGGGATGGTTTCTGGCACATAAAGCCCGCCGTCGCGGGCCAACCCGGTCAGCATCGCCTCTGCGAAGGTCAGTTTCGGGGCAGTGCCGCGAGTAGAGATATAGCGCATGGGACAGTCCTATTCTTTGCCTTGCCTGATACGCCAGGCGAGAGCCAGAGTCATCCCCGCCCAAACGACCGCCAGGGAAAACCATGTGATCGCATAGTTGAGATGATTGTTGGGCAC
>JBARVM010000520.1:0-12526 GCA_049646265.1 Paracoccaceae bacterium | reverse complement strand
CGGCACCGCTCCGCGCCACCAACAGCGCCGCCCCGAGCCCCACCAGAAAGACCGCCGCCGCCAGTGCCGCCATCGCCGCCGCAAACCCGCCCACCGCCAGCAAATGCGCGAAACCGTAAGGCGCCAGCGCCGCCCCAAGCGCATAGGCCGCCGTGACCGTGCCCATGGCAAAGCCGACCCGGCCGGGATTGGCGCGCGCCGCGAATTGCAGCCCGTAACCATAGCCAAGCCCGTTGGCCAGGCCGAACAGCAGACCATATCCAAGCCAAAGCTGGGCGACACTCCCTGCAAGCCCCGCAACCGCCGCACCTGCCGCACCAAGCAAAGCGGTCAGCACAAAGATGGTCGCCGGGCGCAGCCGCAGGTAAAGCGCAGGGCCAAACAGAACCGCGATGGTCAGAAACACCAAAGCAAGGGAATAGGTCAGGCTTGCCACCGCGCGGGATGCGCCAAAGGCCGCCTCTATCGGCGCCAGGAAGATCGAGAAAGCATGAATGGAGCCGAGGGTGAAAGATACCAGCGACGCAGCGAAAAGGACCTGGTGCCCCGAAGGGTTGGTGACGTTCATCCATCAAGGCTAGCCGGGAATGAATAGCCGCAACAGACCTATCTGCGCACGGGCCCCCCGCATCATTAACCTTGATTTCCGAAAAAAATCGCGCCAAAGGCAATTGAGGAGACTTTTTGTCGTCGGCCTTGGCATATTTGACGGATAGGATCGGCCAGCATCGCTATTCTTGCCAGCATTCTTACCGGACCAGGCCATGAATGACTTTCACCAAAGACTGACCGCCCTCCGCCATGATTTTCATCGCCACCCGGAACTTGGGTTTCAGGAGGCCAGGACCAAGGCCAAGGTCGCCGCCACCCTCAAGGCGCTGGGATTGGAAGTGCATGAAGGCGTGGGTGTGGTCGGCGTTCTGAAGGCCGGGACCGGCAACCGCGCCATCGGGCTGCGCGCGGATATGGATGCGCTGCCGATCACCGAGAAAAGCACGCATGCCTATGTCTCGGCAAATCCCGGCGTGATGCATGCCTGCGGCCATGACGGCCATATGACGATGCTTCTGGGGGCGGCTGAAACGCTGGCCCGCGACAAGGATTTCGATGGCACCGCCGTCTTCCTGTTCCAGCCGAATGAAGAACATGGGCTTGGCGCGCGGGCGATGATCGATGAGGGCGTGCTGGAGCGGTTTCCGGTCGAAGAGGTTTACGCCATCCACAACCTGCCGGGCGCGCCTTTGGGGCATGTCTCGACCCGGCCGGGGCAGATCTGCGCCTCTGAAAGCCTCTTTGAGATCGAGATCACCGGCAAGGGCGGCCATGCTTCCATGCCGCATGTCGGCGTCGATGCGATCACCGTCGGGGCCGAGATGGTATTGGCGCTGCAGACCATTGTCGCGCGCAAGCTGGCCCCCAGCGCGGGCGCGGTGGTGTCGGTCACCGAATTTCTGACCGACGGGCAAAGGAATGTGCTGCCCGGTCATGCCACGCTCAAGGGCGATGTGCGCGCTCGGCTGCCCGAAGACCGGCGGTCGGTTGAACGTTTCATGCATCAGATCGTGGCGGGTGTCGCCGCGACCCATGGCATCACCGCGAAGATGACCTTCAACACCGAGTTCATCGAGACGATCAATGCGCCTGGTCCGGTCGAGGCCGTGATCCGCGCCGCGCAGGGAGCGGGGCTGGAGGCCGAGGGCAACCGCCCGCCGATGAGCTTTTCCGAGGATTTCGCCCATTTCGCGGCGGCCGTGCCGGGCTGTTTCCTCTTGATGGGCAACGGCACCGAAGGCCCACACGGCCAGCCGCTCCACGCCGCCGACTATGATTTCAACGACGCGCTTCTGCCGATGGGGGCCGCCTTCTGGGCGGCGCTGGTGCGGGACCGCCTTCCAGCAAGACAGGATACATGATGACCGATCTTCTGCCCCCCGCCCGGCTGGGCCATGTCGCGGCGACGCGCAAAACCGGTGACGCTGCCCAAAGGGTTCTGACGCCCGAGGATTTCGCGACTGCACAAGCCGAAATCATGGCATGGGAGGGCTACACGCCCACGCCGCTGGTTGCGCTGCCCGCCCTTGCGGGTCGGATCGGGGTTGGCGCAGTGCTTTACAAGCACGAAGGCCCGCGCTTCGGGCTTGGCAGCTTCAAGGCGCTCGGCGGGTCCTACGCCGCCCTGCGCGTCCTGCAACGCGAAATCTCGGCCGCCCTTGGCCGAGAGGTCAGCCTGGCCGATATCCGCTCTGGCCAGTACCGTGAAGAGGCGGCGAAGATCACGCTGGTTTCGGCGACAGACGGCAATCACGGCCGTTCGCTGGCCTGGGGCTGCCAGCCCTTCGGCGCGCCCTGCCGCATCTACATTCATGCCGAGGTCAGCGAGGGCCGGGCCGCAGCGATGCGCGATCTGGGTGCCGAGGTGATCCGGATCAAAGGCGACTATGACGATTCCGTCGATCTGGCGAAAGCCGAGGCCGAGGCCAATGGCTGGTTCGTCGTTTCCGACACGTCCTGGCCCGGCTACAGCCAGCCGCCGCGCGACGTGATGGCGGGCTATAGCGTGATGACCCGCGAGATCTGCGAGGCAATGGATGAGGCGCCCACCCATGTCTTCCTGCAGGGCGGCGTTGGCGGCCTTGCCGCCGGTGTCGCCGCAGGCCTGCGCCAGCATTGGGGTGACAAGACGCCGCGCGTTGTGATCGTCGAACCGGACCTTGCCGCCTGCCTTTACGAAAGCGCGAAGGTCGGCATTCCCACCTCTGTCGTGATCGAGGAAGAGACGCTTATGGCGGGCCTGTCCTGCGGTGAACCCTCGCCGCTCGCATGGGAGATTCTGGCGGAAGAAGCCTCTGACTTCCTGACTATCCCCGAAAGCGTTGTCGCGCCAACCGTGCGGCTGCTGGCGCGGCCCCTTGGCGGCGATCCGGTGGTCGAGGCGGGCGAAAGCGCGGTTGCGGGGCTTGCCGCGCTGATCGCGGCGCGGGCCGATGCCGGTCTGTTCGCCAAACTCGGGCTCGATGCCACGTCGCGCGTGCTGCTGATCGGTTCCGAAGGCGTCACTGATCCCGCGATCTTCACGATGATCATGGAGGGACGCGATGCGGCCTGACGCCCCCGAACGCGGTTTCCCCGAGGCGGAGTTCGCCGCCCGCACTGCCAAGGCACAATCACGGATGGCAAAGGAAGGGCTGGCGGGCCTTCTTCTGATGACCGAACCGGATGTGCGCTATTTCTCGGGCTTCCAGACCCTCTTCTGGCAAAGCCCGACGCGGCCATGGTTCCTGTTCGTGCCAGCCTCGGGCAAGCCCGTCGCGGTCATCCCCGAAATCGGCGGCGTCCTTATGCGGCGTTCATGGCTCGATGATGTCCGCACCTGGAGCGCGCCGCAGCCCGAGGATGACGGGATCAGCGTCCTGACTGACCTGCTCGCGCCGCTTGCAAAAGCGGGCGAGACGATCGGTGTGATGAAGGGCCATGAAACCTCGCTCCGTATGCCACTTGGCGATTGGGAACGCCTGATGGCCAACCTGCCAGGTCTGAACGTTGCCGACGCAACCCGGCTCGTACAGGGACTGCGTATGGTCAAATCCCCCGCCGAGATCGAAAAGCTTGCCCATATCTGTGGCATCGGTTCGGCCACCTTCGCCCGCGTGCCGGAGATCATCGCCGAGGGCATGCCACTCGAAGAGGTCTTCCGCACCTTCCGCCGCGAGGCATTGGCGCAGGGCGCGGACGATGCACCCTATGTCGTTGGCGCGGCGGAGCCGGGTGGTTATGCCGACGTCATTTCGCCCCCTTCGCGGCGGCCGCTGCAAGCGGGCGATGTGCTGATGCTCGATACCGGCTGCACCTGGGATGGCTATTTCTGCGATTTCGACCGCAACTGGGCCATCGGTCAGGCTGACGATGCGGCGCGGCGCGCCTATGACGTCCTGTGGCGCGCGACAGAGGCGGGGATTGCCGCTGCGCGCCCCGGCAACAGTTGTCGTGATCTTTTCATGGCGATGTCGGCGGTAATTGCCGAACTGGACAAAAGCGGTGGCGATATCGGGCGGCTTGGCCACGGGCTTGGCATGCAACTGACCGAACAACCCTCTCACGCGGCCTTTGATCGGACTGTTTTGCAGGAAAACATGGTGCTGACGCTGGAACCCTCGCTCAGCTACGGCAAGGGGCTGATGATGGTGCATGAGGAAAATATCATCGTGACGCCCGAAGGCGGCAAACTGATCACCACCCGCGCTGCTGCGGAACTGCCGGTCATCTGACCGGGCCGGGGCAGGGGGTGCTGGGGTCGAAAGATCGTGCACCCGCCTGACCGCAGAGACGTCGGGGTTCGAGGTCGGCCTTTCGACACCCGCCGTGCAGAAGCGGCTGAAGAAGCTGCGCGAAACCGGGGTGATCGACTGCTCTGAATGTCAATATCCCCGATTTTCAAACTGAGACACTACCAGCTGTCGCTCGATATCCTCTGACCCGCCAGCCCTGGCCCTGCGCCATTTCGCATTCCACCCTTCTGCGCTAAGGTCAGGTCCATGCCATATGAGTTGACGCAGATATTCTTCCTTCTTGGTGTGGTCTTCGCGCTGCTGGTCTGGGGGCGCATTCGCTATGATCTCGTGGCTTTTGGAGCCCTGATCATCGCCGCCACACTCGGGCTGGTGCCTGCCCAACATCTCTTTTCCGGCTTTGGCCATTCGGCCGTGGCGATCATTGCGCTGGTGCTGATTGTCAGCCGTGGCCTCTCATCCTCTGGCGCGGTGGAACTGCTGGCCGCCCGGCTGATCAATCCCGACCGTCCCTTGCCTTTGCATATCGCCGTGGTCGCGGCTATGGCGGCCGGGCTTTCGGCGATCATAAACAATGTGGCGGCGCTGGCGCTTCTGATGCCGCTGGATATAGAGGCGGCGCGCAAGGCGCAGCGGTCGCCGGGGCGCACACTCATGCCGCTCTCCTTTGCGACGATCCTTGGCGGCATGGTCACGCTGATCGGGACACCGCCCAATATCGTCATTTCGGAATATCGTCAGGGGGTTCTGGGCGAACCCTTTGCCATGTTCGATTTCGCGCCGGTCGGCTTGGCTGTGGCCCTGGTCGGCATTGGCTTTGTCTCGTTGATCGGCTGGCGTTTCCTGCCGTCGGCGACATCGCTGATGGATATTGAAAAGGCGGTGCAAACGGGCCGCTACATTGCTGAGTTGCGCATTGGCGAACAGACTCTGGCCGAGGATATGGTGGTCGAGGATCTGTACCCCGCCGCCAATGAACATGACATTCATATCATCGGTCTTGTGCGGCGCGGCAAACGTCTCGGCGGTCTGGCGCGCCGCGAACGGATGCGGGCGGGTGACTTTCTGGTGGTCGAGGGCGAGCCCGCGGCGATAGAGGCCTTCATGGGCCGTTCGGGGTTCGAATTTGCCGGATCGGAAAAGCACGAAGGTGGCGTTATCGCGCCCGGTCTGGTGCTGGCCGAAGCGATCGTACCGCATGGGGCGCGGATCGAGGGGCGCACGTCGCGAAGCCTGCAAATCCTGCATCGTTATTCCGTGACGCTTCTTGGCGTGGCGCGCGAGGGCAAGAGTTTTCAGGACCGCGTGCGCCTCTTGCCGATCCGTGCGGGCGATGTGCTTTTGTTTCTGGGCCGGCCCGAGAATGTGGAAGAGACGATGAGTTGGTTGGGCGTTCTGCCGTTGGAGGGGCGGAAAACCCCCATGTTACAGCGCGAGAAGGCGGGCCTGTCCATCGGGGTCTTTGTCCTTGCCGTGGCGCTTGCGGTTCTGGGTCTGGTACCGCTTTCGGTTGCGCTTGGCGGGGCGATCATCGCCTTTGTGGTCCTTGGACTTGTCACGGCGGAAGAGGTTTATTCGGCGGTTGAATGGAGGGTCATCGTCCTTTTGGCCAGTCTTATTCCGTTGGCGGAGGCGTTCGAGACTTTCGGCGGTGCCGATCTGATCGCCCGCCAGATCGTCGAATTGACGGCAGGCTATCCTGCCTGGCTTTCGCTGGTGGCGCTGATGGTGGTAACCATGACCCTGTCGGATTTCCTGAACAATGTCGCCACCACCCTGATTGCCGCGCCGATTTCCCTGTCGATCGCCACGGCAACAGGCACCAACCCCGACAGCTATCTGATGTGTGTGGCCGTGGCCGCCTCTTGCGCCTTTCTCACGCCGATTGGACACAAGAACAACACGATCATCATGGGGCCGGGCGGCTATCGGTTCGGTGATTACTGGCGGCTCGGCCTGCCGCTGGAACTGATCGTTCTCTGTGTCGCCGTCCCGACAATCCTGTTCGTCTGGCCCTTGTAACCTCGCTGTCGCAAGGCGCCGGGGGCAGTCGAAAATAGTATTTGTATTTTGTATCCAATATCCTATATTACCCGTCATCTTTTACCCTAGGGAGGAAACGATGTTCAAAAAAATCCTTGCGGCGGCATCGCTCGCAGCACTTTCGGTCACACCCGCTTTGGCGGATACGCTGGATGATGTTGTGGATCGCGGCACATTGCGCTGCGGCGTGGTTCTCGACTTTCCGCCAATCGGCTACCGCGATGAAAACAACGAACCGGCTGGCTTTGACGTCGATTATTGCAACGATCTCGCCGCCTCGCTCGAAGTGACGGCAGAGATCCTGCCACTGACCTGGGCAGAGCGTTTGCCGGTCATCGTCACCGGCCGCGCCGATGTGGTCTTTGGCGCCACCTCCGACAGCCTCGCCCGCGCCCGCACCGTCGGTTTCACCATCCCCTATGCGATCTATTACGCGCAAGGCGTGGTGAATGTGGACAGCGGCATTACCAGCTTTGACGACATCAAGGGCAAACGCGTTGCCGCCGCCATCGGCACGGTGCCAGAGCAGGAATGGCTGAAGATCGCCGCCGAATGGGGCGAAGAGGGCAATTATCAAGGCTACCAGTCGGAAAACGAGGTTTTCCTGGCCGTGGCGCAGGGCAAGGCCGACATCGGCATCACCACCAATACTGCCGTTTTGCCGATCACCCAGCAATATGACACGATCCTTGCGGGTCCGCGCATGCCCTGGACCACCGACTATACTTCGGTCGTCGCCAAGCGCGAGGATGTGACCTGGCTGAACTACCTGAACCTCTTTGTCACTCATCAGGTCCGTTCCGGGCGTTATCAGGAACTTTGGGGCAAATATGTCGGCGGCGAAGCGCCCGAACTGCGCATCCCCGGCGTGATGTACTGATCCTGTACTGAAACTCGGCCCCTGCCCGCACGGTCGGGCAGGGGCAGCGGCATGGAGCCTGCAACATGTTCGACTATCATTTTCACTGGCGGCCGGTTCTGAAAAGCCTGCCGGACCTGGCCGGGGCGGCGGGCCTGACGCTGCAAGTGGCGGTCCTGTCGATGCTGATCGGCGTGGTGATCGGCCTTTGCCTGGCGCTGATCCGGCTGCACCGCACCGGGCCGCTTTTGTGGTTCGCCACCGCCTGGGTCGAATTGGCACGCAATACGCCCGCGCTCTTCCAGCTCTTCTTCTTCGGCTTTGGCCTTGGCGCCTTCGGGCTGCACCTGTCGCCCTATCTCATCGTTCTGGCCGGCCTCAGCTTCAATTGCGCCGGATATCTGGCCGAGAATTTTCGCGGCGGCTTTCAGGCCGTACCCGACACACAGCTGCGCGCCGCGCGCAGTCTGGGGATGAATGGTTGGCAGGCCTATACCCGCATCATTATCCCCCAGGTCTTCCGCATCGTCTATCACCCGATGACCAATCAGATGGTCTGGGCGGTCTTGATGTCGTCGCTTGGCATGCTGGTCGGCTTTCGCGAGCTGAGCGGCGAGACGCAGTTCTTCGCCAGCCGCACCTTTCGCATCTTCGAATATTTCGCCGTCACGGCGGTGATCTATTATGTGATCGTCAAGATCATCCTTCTGGCCTCTCGCCTTCTGGCGAACCGGCTGTTTCGCTATTGAGGGCAGGCAGATGGACCCTACGATCAGCTTTTTCAGCAGCTTTACCGCCAATGACCTCTGGTTTCTGGCCGAGGCCGCGGCGCGCACGCTCTGGATTTCCTTTCTGTCGATCTCGCTCGGCACGCTGCTTGGCGTGATCTTCGGCTGGCTGCTTTATGAGGGCGGTCTGGCCGCTACCCTGACCATCGCGCCGATCCTCGATGTTTTCCGGTCGGTGCCATTGATCATCCAGCTGGTGCTTTTCTACAATTTCGCCCCGATCGTCGGGCTGAACCTTGCCCCCTTCGGCTCTGGCGTGATGATCCTGACCATCTATACCGCCGCCCTTGTCGCCAATGTCGCCCGCGGCGGGTTGGAGGCGGTCGGCACACCAATGCGCCGCGCCGCCCGCAGCCTTGGCATGAGTTACTGGCAGGACCTGCGCTATGTGGTCTTTCCCATCGGCGGCCGTGCCGTCTTTCCGGCCTGGATCGGCGTGGCCCTCGGCGTGATGAAGGACAGCGCCCTCGTCTCGGTTCTTGGCTATATCGAACTGCTCAAGGCCAGCCAGATTCTGATCACCCGCACGCAGGAACCTTTCCTGATCCTCTCTCTCGCAGGCGCTTTCTATTTCGCGCTGTCCTATCCGATATCGCGCTATGCCGCGTCCGTTGAAAAAAGGTGGGTGCAATGATTTCCATCCGTGATCTTCATAAATATTTCGGCTCATTGCATGTCCTGAAAGGCATCGATCTGGAGGTGCAGAAGGGCGAGGTGCTTTCGGTCATCGGCGCCTCCGGTTCGGGGAAATCCACCCTGCTATACTGTATCAACGCGTTGGAACCGATCCAGAAGGGCGTGGTGATGGTGGATGGCACGGACGTTCACGCCAAGGGCACCGACGTCAACAAGCTCCGCCAGAAGATGGGCATGGTCTTTCAGCAGTGGAACAGTTTTCCGCATCTGACCGCCCTGGAAAACGTCGCCCTGGCGCCACGCATCGTCAAAGGCAAGAGCCGGGCCGAGGCACGCGACATCGCGGCGCGTCAGCTTGAACATGTCGGGCTTGGCGACAAGCTGAACGTCTATCCAAGCGCCCTGTCTGGCGGTCAACAACAACGTCTGGCCATTGCCCGGGCCCTGGCGATGGAACCGAGCTACATGCTCTTTGACGAGGCAACATCGGCGCTTGACCCTGAACTGGTCGGCGAGGTGCTCGATACGATGCGACTTCTGGCCGAGGAGGGTATGACAATGATCTGCGTGACCCACGAAATGGGCTTTGCCCGCGACGTGTCGGACCGGGTGGCCTTTTTTCATCAAGGGATCATGGAAGAGATCGGCCCCCCCGCCCAGATTTTCGGCGATGCGCGGTCTGAAAATACCCGCAAATTTCTCTCGAAGGTGCGCTAACTTGCGCGACAACGGTTCGGCTGTACCTGCCGAACCAGACAAGAACACGGACGAATGGAGTTTCCGATGACCGCCACGATCTTTTCCGGCACGATGCCGGCCCTGATGACGCCCTGCAAGGCCGACCGCACCCCCGACTTCGACGCACTTGTCCGCAAGGGCAAGGAGATGATCGCGGCGGGTATGTCGGCTGTGGTCTATTGCGGTTCCATGGGTGACTGGCCGCTTCTGACTGACGAAGAGCGTATGGAAGGCGTGGCGCGGCTGGTCGCGGCGGGCCTGCCCGTCGTGGTTGGCACCGGTGCGATCAATACGAAATCGGCCGTCGCCCATGCTGCCCATGCGCAAAAGGTCGGCGCGGCGGGGCTGATGGTCATCCCCCGCGTTCTGTCGCGCGGCTCATCCGTTACGGCGCAAAAGCACCATTTCAAGGCGATCCTTTCGGCCGCCCCCGATGTGCCCGCGATCATCTACAACAGCCCGGTTTACGGCTTTGCCACCCGCGCCGATCTCTTCTTTGCGCTGCGCGCCGAACATAAGAACCTGATCGGTTTCAAGGAATTTGGCGGCAAAGCAGACCTGCGCTATGCGGCCGAACATATCACCAGTCAGGACGATCAGGTCACCCTGATGGTCGGCGTCGATACCGAGGTCTACCACGGTTTCGTCAATTGCGGCGCTACCGGTTCCATCACCGGGATCGGCACTGCCCTGCCGCAGGAGGCGCTTCTGCTGGCGGCACTTGCGCAAAAGGCCGCCCTTGGCCATGCCGAGGCGCGGCGGCGCGCGTTGGAACTGGAAGAGGCGCTGGGCGTGCTGGCAAGCTTTGACGAAGGCACCGATCTGGTGCTCTATTACAAATATCTTCTCGTCCTGAATGGTGAAGAGGAATATCGCCTGCATTTCAACGAAACCGACGCCCTGAGCGATGCCCAGCGCAACTACTGCGAAGCGCAATATCGCCTGTTCCGCGCCTGGTTTGCCGACTGGTCCAAACAGGGCGGGGTGATCGCTGAATGCATGTGATCGACAGCCATACCGGCGGCGAACCGACACGGGTCGTGCTGGATGGCGGCCCGGATCTGGGGGCGGGGCCGTTGGCCGAACGGGCCGCGCGACTGGCGCGCGATCATCAGAGTTTTTACCGCGCGCTGATGTGCGAACCGCGTGGCCAGCCCGCCATGGTTGGCGCGCTTCTGGTGCCGCCCACCGATCCGACCTGCGTCACCGGGGTGATCTATTTCGATGCGGGCGCGGTGCTTGGCATGTGCGGCCATGGCACCATCGGGCTTGCCGTGACGCTGGCGCATCTTGGCCGCATCTCTGCGGGCACCCACCGGATAGAGACACCCGCAGGCGTGGTCGAGGTGGAGTTGCGCGACGCCAACACCGTCACCGTCACCAATATCGAAAGCCGCCGGGTGCGCCGCGCCGCGACGGTAGAGGTCGCGGGCCTGGGCCTTGTCAGCGGCGATGTCGCCTATGGCGGCAATTGGTTTTACATCATCGACCCAAGCCCGATCCCGGTGGCGCCCGCCAATATCCGCGCCCTGACTGATGCCGCCATCGCCATTCGCAGCGCCACGATCGCCGCAGGCATCGGCGGCGAGGCGGGGGAGCCGATCGACCATGTGATCTTTCAGGACACTGCGCCCGATCCGGCCATCCACAGCCGCAATTTCGTGCTCTGCCCCGATGATGCTTATGACCGTTCACCCTGTGGAACGGGCAGTTCGGCGCGGCTGGCCTGTCTGGCCGCCGACGGGCTTCTGGCCCCGGGGGCAGAGATTGTGCAGCAAAGCGTCATCGGCTCCTGCTACCGGCTTTCCTATCAGCCGGGCGTGGCGGGCGGCGTGATCCCCCGCATCACCGGCCAGGCCTGGGTGACCGCCGAAACCACCCTATTCTTTGATGAAAGTGATCCGTTTCGCGACGGTATCGCCCTATGACCAAGGGGCCGCCCCCGGCCCGCACCACCGAAAGACAATCAGGCGCGACAGTCCATGAACAGGCAAAAACAGGTTATTATTGTCGGCGCCGGAATTATCGGGATCAGCATCGCGCTTGACCTGCAGGGGCGCGGCTTTTCCGTGCGGCTCATAGACCGCAAAGGTATCGCGGCAGAGGCCTCCCAAGCCAGCGCCGGGGCCTTTGCCTTTACCGACATCGTGCCGCTGGCCACGCCGGGGATCATGCGCAAGGCGCCGGGATGGCTCTTTGATCCGCTGGGGCCCCTGTCGGTGCCGCCTGCCTATGCGCTGAAAATCGCGCCATGGATGATGCGTTTCTGGCGCGCGAGCTGGCCCGACCGGTTCGCGGCCTCCCTCGCCGCGCAGGCCGCGCTGATGACCCTTTCGCAAGAAGCGCTTGAACGGCAGATCGCCAATGTCGGGGGCGAGCCACTGATGCAGCGCGAAGGCCAGTTGCAGCTTTACGAAGGCGAAAGGGAATATCGCGCCAGCCTGCCCGGCTGGGAATTGCGCAGCCGTTTCGGCATCGACTATGAGCTTTTGCAAAGCCCCGGCGCAATCGCCGAACGGCAACCCGGTCTTGACCCGCGCTTCACCCATGCAGGCTTTACGCCCGGCTGGATGAACACGGTCGATCCCGCCAAATGGGCCGAACATCTGGCAGGCACTTTTCGCGCCCGTGGCGGCCAGATCGACCGGGCAGAAGTGCTGGCCCTGACCCGCACGCCTGATGGCCCGGCCGTGGTCACGCAGGCCGGCCCGGTCGCGGCGTGCCATGTCGTCGTCGCCTGCGGGGCATGGTCGCATCGGCTGGCGCGCAGCCTGGGCGACAGGATCCCCCTTGAAACCGAACGGGGCTATAACACCACCCTGCCCGCCGGTGCCTTTGACCTGCGCACCCATCTGACCTTTGGCGGCCACGGCTTTGTCGTCTCGCGCATCAATGGCGGCGTGCGGGTCGGCGGGGCAGTGGAATTGGGCGGGTTACGCCTGCCGCCCAATTTCAAACGGTCCGACATCCTGTTGCGCAAGGCCCAAAGCTTTTTGCCCGGCCTCGACACCGCCAATGGCAGCCAGTGGATGGGCTTTCGCCCCTCGCTGCCCGACAGCTTGCCGGTCATCGGCCCCGCGCCGGGCGCGCCGGGGGTCTTTTACGCCTTTGGCCACGGCCATCTGGGGCTGACCCAGGCGGCGGGCACGGCCGAACTGGTCGGTGCGATGATCAGC
>JBARVM010000519.1:0-5954 GCA_049646265.1 Paracoccaceae bacterium | reverse complement strand
GGCTCTGACAAAGCGTCAGCAGTCACCGGGACCGAACGGACGATAAAGGGTGTTGGCCGGGCCTTGTCGGCAGCACCATGGGGCTCTTCCGGTTCATCCGCAACGGCGGAAGCAACCTGATCATCATCGCGATCGGCGGCTGCGACGCTTTCGGCATCCACCTCGCCATCCTCTGCTGGCAACACCTCTACCTCGGCGTCCTCACCAGAGGGCTCATCGGATTGCGTTTCTTCAACCATAGCCGCATCAACGACAGGCTCCTCAGCGACAGGCTCCTCAGCGAAAGCCTCCTCATCTTCGGTTACGGTAAGGGTCAGCTCGGCCGAATCTTCCGTAACCTCGGAAACTTCCGCGGTTTCATTATTCAGCTTCGCCTCTGCCTCGCCCGAAAGATGCAAATTCCCAGGCTGCTCGATCCGGACCCCATCATCGACAACGAAGTTGAAACGGCTGTGGGTGCGCTTGGGGGGCAAGGATTCTTCGCCAGTGATCGACATGTCCAGCCGCTCTTCGGCGTAACTCATATTGTCGAAATTGGCGATAATGCCGCGAAATTCGCTCATGGGACGATCTTTGGCCAGATCAGAGGGCCAGATCTGCTTGGCTTCGACCTCTTCCTCCATTTCGGCGTCACCTAGATCTGGCTCAAAGTCGGCCTGAATACCGGCAACCGCGGCCTCCAGCTCGGCAATAGTCTGTTCGAGCGTGGTGCTGCCGACCTTGTCGGGATCTGCGACACTATTCTTTCCGTCTTCGACCTTGGCAGTTGGTTGGACGGCTGAGTCACCCTCTTCAGGGCCACTGTCCGCATCATTTTCCGTCGTTCGGGGCACATGGGAAAAGAGGCTCTCGCTGCCCGAGTGCGCCGCTTCAGTCGCATCATCCGCCGTGATATTGGTGTCGTCCGGCTCATTTTCGATCCGCAGGGCAGCGGTCAATACAAAGCGGTTGGAGGAGGCAAGCCTGCTGCCTATTTTTTCGTCGAGGCCATCATCAGAGCTGTTGTCGGCTGCAACGTCACTGTGAACGGTGGCATCGTTGCTGTCATCCGAACTGTCGTTTGTGGCAGGTTGCAGGGCGGCGGTCGAAGGCGCCCTGTCAGAGTTGTCGTTCGCAATTGAAGACGGTCCGGCAGGTCGCTGCGTGACGGTACGATCTTCTGAAACCAGTCGGCGAATAGAGGAGAGGACGTCTGAAATTTCCATGTCGGTCCGTGTTTTGGTCATGCTGCCACCCTCCAGATCTCCATTGTAGGGCCGAAAATCGTACCAAACAATAAATGCTTCCGCCTAGTCGGCACCAATTGCCTTCAGCACCTTGTCGAGCTTGGCGCCCTGGCTGGAAATCGGGGCCTTCTTGACCACGTCGTAATAGGCTTCGGGGTCGTAAAGCGGCACGCCAAGCTTCAGATGTTCCGCCGTCAAAAGCCCCATCGATGACATCAGCGCATAAAAGGCAACCTGCAGGTTTGCCTCCGCCGCAGTGCGGTCGGATTGCGCGGACAAAAGCTCTCGCTGAGCGTCCAGCACATCAAGCGTGGTGCGCGCGCCAAGCTCCGCCTCTTCCTTCGTGCCGTCATAGGCCGACTGCGCCGCCGCGATCTGCTGATTGGTGGCGGCGATCTGGGCACGGGCCACATCGACCGCGGCCCAACTGACCGCCACCTGCTGCGCGACATTCACACTGGTCAGCGTCAGAGCCGCCCGTGCCGCATCGCGCCCGGCGATCGCCTTGCGCTCGCCAGAGGCGATCTTGCCCCCGGTAAAGAGCGGTTGGGTAAGTTGCAGCGCAGCGCTGGAATCCGGCACCGTCGCACTGTCGCTTTCAAAGCCACTGATATTGAGGTTGATCGACGGGCGATGTTGCGCCTTGGCAAGTTCGACCTGAAGATCGGCCACTTTGGCCTGATGCTGCGCCTGACGCACCGCCGGATGCAGTTTTTGCGCCAAGGCCTGCGCTTCGGCCAAAGTCATGGGAAAGGCGGGGCGTGCCGGACTATTGGTCCGGCCATCCCATTCATGGCCCATCACCGCCTTATAGGAGGCGCGCGCAACTTCCAGATCGCCACGCGCCGCAGCCAGCGCGGCCTTTGCCGCCGCCAACCGTGCCTCTGCCAAGGCTACGTCTGTCTTGGTGATCTCGCCAAGGCTGAAACGGTCGTTCGCCGCGCCGAGCTGTTCTTCGATCACATTCACGGAATTGCGCTGAATAGTGACATTCTGGGCCGAGCGGCGCACGTCCATATAGGCGCGCACGGCGGTCAGAAGCACATCCTGTTCGACCCCGATCAGCGCCTGCCGGGTGGCGAGCACCGTTTCGCGGGCAATGGCGACGCCCGCCTGACTGCGACCGAAGTCATAAAGGGTCCAGTCCAGCGACAGGGCCTGCGTTCCGTTACGCGTCAAGCCAATGTTCGATTTTGCATATTGCCCACTGGCAACGTAGGAAATTACCGGACGCAATGTTGCAATACTGCTAGCAACATCCTCGTCAGCGGCTCGCAGAACGGCCTGATTTTGTTTGAGAAGTCCAGAGGTGCGATAGGCCGAAACCAACGCATCGCCTAACGTTTCCGCCTGCACGACAGGTCCTGACAGCACCAGTGCCATAGCTGACGCGGCAAAAAGTTCAAACGCCTTTTGCGGTCTGATTTTCATTGTCTACTCTCGCGGTTCCACATTCGTGGTTTTCTGTACGCGTTGATCGCGCGCCTTTGCCTCAAGCCTGTTGTACCGCAAAGCAGGTCGGCGCGAAACCTAAAAACGAAATTCCCGCACTTCATGAAATCCTTCAAGAACCGGCGCTGCAGCATTGAATCCAAAGCGCCAGTTGACCCGGCCATCCACCTTGTGGCCGATCCGCGCCACGCCCAGCGCCCCAGTCATGAAGACTGCACCAATCGCGCCCCCTTCGCTCAACTGCGCCTCTATCTCTGCCGGCATCAGCTCGACCGCACCCTCGACAAGGATCTTGTCGAAAGGACCATCGGCCGCAGCCCCGCTGCCCAGAGCACCCACTCTGACCGTGACATTCGCCTGACCGGCCAGTGCGCCCGTGGCGGCCTCTGCCAGATCGCCTTGCGCCTCAAGCGCTACAACGCTTGCCGCCATTCGACCAAGCACCGCCGCCGAATAACCGTAGCCACAGCCCACCACCAGCACCCGATCGGTCTTTTGCACATCCATGGCATCAAGCATTTTCGCCAGCGTCCGCGGTTCGAACATCACGCGACCGGCGGCAATGTCCAGGTTTTCGCCGACATAGGCCGCCTCTTGCCGGTCATGCGGCACGAAAGCTTCGCGCGGAACGGCCAGCATCGCCTCTATGATCGGGAACTTGGTCACATCATTGGGGCGAACCTGAGTGTCGACCATCATCGTGCGGCGAAAGGAGAAGTCTGTCATTGGCGCAGCTCTGATTTGAAAATGCCTGGCTGCCGTCTTGCCACAGAAGTCGTCGAACAGCAACTGGCACAAGGGCTTGCAGAGACTTTCGCCATGCGCTATCTGCCCCCTATCTTCGGCGGGTTGGCGGAGAGGTTACGCAGCGGATTGCAAATCCGTGAAGACCGGTTCGATTCCGGTACCCGCCTCCAGCACCTCTTCACCAAAATTGCAGACCAGAGGTGCCATGACACCCAACTGTCACGGGCTTACTCGGCCAGCTGGCCCGACCCACTATCCAATTGTACAATTCGAAACCGGCTATGTCGGGAAACATCGCCACTTTGCCGCCATCGCGGCCCAGGGCGCTGTCAGACGAATTCGAACCAGTCTTGGTTTGCCCGCAAGTGCGTGAACCCATGCGGAACAAGGAAGGCGCCACCCGTCAAGTGCGGCGGCGCGGTTGAGTTTGAAGTTCTGACGAGAGTAGAGGTGACGCTCCGACGCGACAAAGGGAAACGGGTGTAGAGCATCACCGCCAGGCGGATAATCCCGGGGCTGGTCTTGAAGTACTTGAAGGGGGAGCGTCTGGCCATGCGTGGACGCTATCGGGCGCCCTGCCCCGCCTCAAGTGAAGTTCCACTGACAGGGGCGCGCAATCTTCTTGCTTTTAGGGCGCAAGATTTTTACTATTTGGAAAAATTACTAACAATAAGTAACAGCGAGGATGCAACGTCATGAACCAGATCTTCTGCCCAACCCGCCGTGGAGTGCTGCTTTCGGGGGCCGCGCTTTCTCTGACCGGCCTCGTGCCCGGGCGGGCCCATTCCGCCGATCCGATCAAGGTCGCGGGCATTTACACCGTTCCGGTGGAACAACAGTGGGTGAGCCGCATCCATATCGCAGCAGAGGCGGCCAAGGCCGCAGGCCGCATCGACTATACCTACACCGAGAACGTCGCCAACACCGACTATACGCGCGTGATGCGCGAATATTGCGAAAGCGGCATCAAGCTGATCGTTGGCGAGATCTTCGGAGCCGAGGCCGAAGCACGCGAAGTCTGCGCGGAATATCCCGACGTCGCTTTCCTTCTTGGCTCCTCTTTCATGCCCGATGCGGCAGCCAACCCCAACCTTGCGGTATTCGACAACTATATCCAGGACGCGAGCTACCTGTCTGGTCTCATAGCGGGCGCCATGACCAAGTCGGGCAACATCGGCATGGTGGGCGGCTTCCCGATTCCGGAAGTGAACCGGCTGATGAATGCCTTCATGGCTGGCGTGCGTGAAACCCGGGCAGATGCCACCTTCCAGATCAGCTTCATTGGTTCGTGGTTCGACCCGCCGAAGGCCAAGGAAACCGCCTTTGCAATGATCGACGGCGGGGCGGACGTGATGTATGCCGAGCGCTTTGGCGTGTCGGATGCGGCGATGGAACGCGGTGTACTGGCAATCGGCAACGTGATCGACACCCAGCCCGATTACCCCGATACCGTCGTTGCCTCGGCGCTGTGGCACTTTGAGCCGACGCTGAACGCGGCGCTCGATGCCATAGAGGCGGGCAGCTTTGCCGCCGACAACTACGGCGTCTACTCCTTCCTGAAAGCAGGGGGGTGTTCGCTTGCCCCTCTGGGCACCTTCGAGGGCAAGGTTCCGGCAGAGGTCGTTGCCAAAGTGGCTGAAAGGGAAGCCGCGATCAAGAATGGAAGCTTTACCGTCGAGATCAACGACGACGAGCCGAAGTAGTCCTTGATGGCCGCCAACGAGGTTCTGCGCCTCGACCGCATTACCAAGCGGTTCGGGGCGCTGGTCGCCAATGACGCCATCTCGCTTTCTCTGAATGCTGGCGAGGTGATCGCCCTTCTTGGCGAGAACGGCGCGGGCAAGACGACACTCATGAACATCCTCTTCGGCCAGTATGTGGCCGAAGAGGGCAGCATCACCGCATTTGGCAAGGTTCTGCCTCCGGGCAATCCGCGCGCGGCGCTTCAGGCCGGAATTGGCATGGTGCACCAGCATTTCACTCTGGCCGACCATCTAACGGTACTGGAGAACGTGCTTCTGGGCACGCGGCCCCTTTGGTCCATGTCGCTGGGTCTGGGCCCGGCACGGGCGCGCCTGCGCGAGATTGCCGACCAGTTCGGCCTGTCGGTGGATGCGGACGCGCGGGTGGGCCGTTTGTCGGTGGGCGAGCGTCAGCGGGTGGAAATCGTCAAGGCGCTGTATCGTGATGCGCGCGTGCTGATCCTTGACGAGCCGACCGCCGTTCTGACCCCGCAAGAGACCGATGCGCTATTCGACACCCTGCGCCGCATGGTTGCCAACGGACTTTCGGCCATCTTCATCTCGCACAAGCTGCATGAGGTGATGGCTAATTCCAACCGCTGTCTCGTGCTGCGGCACGGCAAGATGGTGGGCGAGGTAGAAACCAGCGCCACAACGCCAGACGCTTTGGCGGAAATGATGGTGGGCGGCGCGGTGCAGCGTCCGATGGTGGCTGCTGGTACGCCCGGTCCGGAGCTGCTGGCGCTTGACAAGGTCACGACGCCCGACCGCGAAGGCGCGCCGGGGC
>JBARVM010000518.1:0-2522 GCA_049646265.1 Paracoccaceae bacterium | reverse complement strand
TGTTCGCGCCCTGCGGATCATTCGGTGATCGTGATCTGGCCCGCACCGGTCTGGGCGCGGAAATCCGGGCGGTACATATCCTCGACCGTGGCTGCTGGGAGGTGATACTGGCCGGGTGAGATGGCGCGCACCACATAGGCCAGCCGGAACGGCCCCTCCATCGAGCCGGTCCGGTCAACCGCCGCCAGAAACCGGTCCTGGCGAAACTCGACCGTGCGCGGGTCTTCCAGGACCGATAGCCAGTCAAAAGCACCAATGTCGCCCGACCGCAAGAGATGCGGGTTGTCGATCTCGAAACCCGCAGGCAGCGGGTCAGAGACCATCAGCCGCCCCTCACCGGGGCCAAGTGGCGTTACCTCTATCACCGCGACAAGACGGGTGCCAAGCGGCACCGGCGTGACCGTCGGATCAATGCGGCTGCCGTCGGGCAGATACCAGGAACGGTCTATCCGGTAGCCCTTGCCACCGGCTGGTTCCGGCAGCGAGGGCACGCCAAAGGTGGTCAGCGTTAGGGTGGCCGCATTATTTCCTTCGTTGGTGACGGTCTGGGGCTGACCGGCTATGTCGTCAGCCTTCAGGGGCAGGATCGCGCCGGAAAAAAGCTGGCCGTTCAGGGCAAAACGCGCTGCCCCCTCCGCGTCGATCAGCGCGTGGGTGGCCAGAAGCGCCCAGCTTGCCTCTTGCGTCGACAGGCGCCCCTGTCCAAGCCGGGCCGCAACCGACTGGCCAATGGCGTCGCTGTCAAAGGCGGCGGAGCCCGCCTCTGCCCCCAGTGCCAGAAGGGCAGTCGCGTCACGCAATCTTGTGCCATAATCGGCGCGCCAGACCTGCAGATCGGCGTCGGCCCCGGCGGCAGTGCCGGTGACCATATTGGCAGACTGCCGGAAAAGCCGGTCGGCGCGGGTCTGATCGCCGTAACTCGCCAGCGCCGCTGCCAGTTGGGCCAGCGCGATCGGCGTGTCAAAGGCCGCGGCCTTTTCATCGGCATAATAGCGCAGATCGCCCATCGCTGCCGCCCCCTCGCGCGCCAGCACCATCAGCGCATAGGCGATGGCGCCGCCACCCCGGTCAAAGTCGGCCGCATAGCTGATCTGGTTGCGCAGATTGTCGAGCGCGCTGCGGAAGGCCTGATCGGGAACCTCATAGCCTTCGGCCCGCGCACGGCTCAGAAAATCGCTGACAAAGGCATCCAGCCACATGTCGCCGCTATCGGCATACCACAAACCAAAGCCACCGTTAGAGGACTGGTTTGCCAGGACCTGCCTGATCGCCTCTTGCACATGGGTGCGGATGTCGTCTGTGCCGCCAGCGGCGCCCATCGCCCTTGCAATCTCTTCAAAATACAAAAGCGGCATGGCTTTGGAGGTTAGCTGTTCGGTGCAGCCATAGGGGTAACGGTCAAGCGCCGCCAAAATGCCCGGTGCGTTGAACCGCGCGATGGGGCCCAATGCGAGCGTGGCGTGGCCGCTGCCGGGCATCAGCCCGTCAAAGATGTTCGCGTCAAGGCTTAGCGCCTCGCCCGGGGCCAAGGTGAACTGGCTTTGCCGCATGACATCGGGATCATTGGCCTGCACGGTCAAATGCAGCGGTTTTTCCAGAACCCGGCCACCGGGCGTGGTCAGTGTGACAAGGATATCGGCGGCACCCGCACTATCTGGCGCGGCGATGGGGATTGTCAGGTGCTGGCTGCCCCCGGCAGTCAGATCGACCGAGGACGGAGCGGCGCCCAGCACCAATCCCCGTGCCGTTACCGACAGGGCCATGGGGCCCGCGGGCCCGGTCGCATGGGTGATATCAAGACGCAGCACGCTCTGATCCCCGGGGGCAAGGAAATGCGGCAAGGAGGCGGTCACCACCACCGGGTCGCGTATCAGCACATCCGCATTGGCCTGCCCGATGGCAGAGGCAGACCAGGCGACGGCCATAAGTTTGACCGTGCCGTTGAAGGCGGGAAGGGGGAAATCGGCATGCGCCAGACCATCGGCACCGACCGGCAAGGGGCCGCTGAAATAGGCAAGCAGCTCTTCGGTGGGCGGCGGTGACTGCACCTTCAGCCCGCCTGCGTCGCCCCCCGAACGGACCTGTCCGGGCGCACCATTGGCCCCGTCGATCAGCCGCCCGTAGATATCCCGGATCGCCATGCCCAAGCGGCGCTGGCCGAAATAATGTCCTTCGGGATCCGGCGGCTGATAGGCGGTGAGGTTCAGAATGCCGACATCCACCGCCGCCAGCGTGACAAAGGCTGTCTCCCCCTCGGCCAAGCCATCGACCTTGACCGCCACGGGCAGGGTCGTGCGCGGATCAGCCTCTGCCGGGGCTTGCAGCGCGACCGTCAGGCGCCGCGCGCCCGGATCGACCGGCGCATAGGACAGGCCAAGCGCGCGGGTTGGCGCATGTGGGTTGGCGGCGCCTCCATCTGGCGCGCCGGTGGCCGCGGCGGAAAGCGGCCGCAGCACCGTGGCCGTCACATAGGCCCCTGCCCCCCAGTCGTCCGTCACAGGCAGATCCACCATGGTCTCACC
>JBARVM010000517.1:0-2419 GCA_049646265.1 Paracoccaceae bacterium | reverse complement strand
TAATAGACCAGCGTCGCCAAGAGTACCTTCAGCCAGATCATCGACGGATAGCCCAAAAAGCCCGCCCAGACAGCAGCAAGAGCCGAGGCGACCAACGCCGACAAGGACGACATGCGCCCAATCAGCGCCGCCACGAACCAGGTCAGGCAGGTGGCCGCGCCGACCGGCCAGGCCAGCGCCCAAAGGATCCCGAGAAAGGTTGCTACCCCCTTGCCGCCCTTGAACCCCAGCCAGATCGGGAAAAGATGACCGAGAAAGGCCGCGAGCCCGGCCAGTTGGGCCGCATCCTCGCCCGCCAGCCCGCGCGCGATCAGGACCGCCGCCGCACCCTTGCCGCCATCCAAGAGCAAGGTGGCCAGCGCCGCAGGCTTGTTGCCCGTCCGCAAGACATTCGTCGCCCCGATATTGCCTGACCCGATCTGGCGCAGGTCGCCCAACCCCATGATCCTGGCGACCAGAACCCCGAACGGGACAGAACCCAGAAGATAGCCCAGAACCGCCGTTACGATCAGCACCGCCGCGCCGCTTGTCAGCTCCGGCATCCTACGCCTCCACCCCGAAAACCTGTTTGCCAGCAACCCAGGTGCCCAGCACCCGCCCCTCCATCCTTTGGCCGTCAAAGGGGGTGTTCTTGGATTTTGAATGCAGACGGAACCGGTCCAGCACGAACGGCGCGTCAGGATCGAACAGCACCAGATCGGCAGGCGCCCCTACCGCGAGCCGCCCCTGCGGCAAACCAAGACGCCGGGCGGGGTTAAGCGCCATCGCCCGGAAAAGTTGCGGCAGGCTCAGATGGCCAGAATGGTAAAGCCGCATTGCAGCAGGCAGCAGCGTTTCCAGCGCCACGGCGCCTGATGCGGCCTCCTCAAAAGGCAGCCGCTTGGACTCCTCGTCCTGCGGCGTATGCATGGAGGAGATGATGTCGATGAGGCCAGAGGCGACCGCCGCCACCACCGCCAGCCGGTCATCCTCGCTGCGCAGGGGCGGCTTGACCTTGAAGAAGGTGCGGTAATCGCCCACGTCAAACTCGTTCAGCGTCAGATGGTGGATCGAGGTGCCCGCCGTCACGTCAAAGCCGTTCGCCTTGGCCCGCTCAAGGGCGGGTAGGGTGCGCGCGGTGGTGATCTGGTCGAAATGATACCGTGCGCCGGTCATCTCGATCAGGCCCAGGTCGCGGTCAAAACCCATCCGCTCGGCCATGGGCGAGACACCGGGCAGACCGCGCAAGGACG
The DNA here is from genome assembly GCA_049646265.1 of Paracoccaceae bacterium. Classification (GTDB taxonomy): domain Bacteria; phylum Pseudomonadota; class Alphaproteobacteria; order Rhodobacterales; family Rhodobacteraceae; genus TMP-24. The sequence continues at coordinate 1,187 of JBARVM010000517.1, read as the reverse complement.
CGAATTTACCGCTTGTCACGGCAGACCCGGCCGAAAGGCCCGGATCCTGCGCGTGGCCCATGACCAACGCCCCGAGCGAGCGCGCATAGGTCAAAGCCCGGCTGAGCACCTTTGTATTGCTGACCACATGATCGCAATCGGTAAAGGCGATGGCCCCGGCATCGAGCAGAAAGCCGATCTCGGTCATCTCTTGCCCGTCGCGTCCCTTGGTCAGGGCGGCCATATGGCGGATACGGACGGGGCAGGCCTCCGCCGCGCGGCGGGTGACGAATTCCAGCGTTTCGGGCGTGTCGATGGCAGGATGCGTATCGGGCCGGGCGATTATGGTGGTGACACCGCCCGCCGCCGCTGCAAGGCCAGCGGAGCGGAAGCTTTCCTTGTGCCGTTCTCCCGGCTCGCCGATCTTGACGCCCAGATCGACAATGCCGGGAGCGAGGCATTTGCCCTGACAGTCGATAACGGTGGCGCCCTTAGGGGCGGAGGCGTTAAGGGCGGTGATCAGGCCATTTTCGATCGTTAGTGAGCCTTCGCCGTCGGTTAGGCTCTCAGGATCGATCAGGCGGGCGTTGGTAAGGAAGGTGGTCATCGGTTGCCACGCTTGATAATGGACATGACGTCATTGGCTTCCGATTGGCCAAGCCACATTTGAACGACCGGCTTTCGGGTTTGGCGGTGCAGGAATATCAGTGGCGTCCTTGGGTGCTTCACCGCCTCCACCTCCTCAAGACGGGCGCTTTCAAGATGAGGTTTCCGCCACGGTGCCAGGGAAAGTGCCAGCGCGCGGTGGTTGCTAATGGCGTAATAGCTTTGCACAAAAGCCATGATGAACAGGCTTATGATAACAAAGCCGATGATCCAGGGCGCAGCCTTCACGGCGAGTTGGACGCGCTCTGACCCGTCGTTGAAATAAGGCAGAGCAATGAAGACTGCCAGCACCGCCAGCGCACCCAGTGCCGTCGAACGGCTCATTTTCTTACCTTGCCAACTGATGCGCTCGCCGGGTTGAAGCCAAGGCTCCCAGTCGATGTTCTTCATACCATCACCCCCGCCGCCTTTGCGCCTCGTTCCGCCCTCAGGTTTCGCGCCAGAAGATCCATGCAGGCCATGCGCACGGCGACGCCCATTTCCACCTGATCCTGAATGACGCTGCGATTGATGTCGTCGGCCAGTTCACCGTCGATCTCTAC
>JBARVM010000516.1:0-4108 GCA_049646265.1 Paracoccaceae bacterium | reverse complement strand
CCCGGGGCGAGATCGTCACGCTGGTCGGGCCGAACGGGTCGGGCAAGTCGACGCTGGTACGCGCCCTCATCGGGCTGGAACCGGCAAGCGAAGGCCGGGTCGAACGGGCCCCGGGCCTGACCATCGGTTATGTCCCGCAGCGGCTGAAGGTAGAGGCGGGCCTGCCGATGACCGTGCGGCGCTTTCTTTCCCTGCCGCGCCGGGTGTCCGACAGTGACGCGGCGCTGGCGCTGGCGCGGGTCGGCGTGCCCGATGTCGGCCCCCGCCAGTTGGCAGGGCTTTCCGGCGGGCAGTTTCAGCGGGTTCTTCTGGCCCGCGCCATGCTCGAGGCTCCCGATATCCTCATCCTCGACGAGCCGACCCAAGGGCTGGACCAACCCGGTATCGCCGCCTTTTACCGGCTGTTGGAGGAGTTGCGCCGCGAAACCGGCGTTGCGGTGCTGCTGGTCAGCCACGATCTTTTGGTGGTGATGAGCGCCTCTGACCGGGTGGTCTGCCTTAACGGTCATATCTGCTGCGAAGGGGCGCCGGATCATGTCTCCTCTGCCCCGGAATATCGGGCGCTGTTCGGCTTTGGCGATGGTGGCGTTCTGGCACTTTATCACCATCACCACGACCATTCGCACGATCATGACCACGTCCATGACCACGATCACCCCCTCGGCCATTCGCTTGAGAAGGGCCCCGCGCAAGATGAGGTTCAGGCCGCCAATGGTTGACGAATTTCTGGTGCGCGCCTTTCTGGCCGGGCTTGGCCTGACCTTGGCGACCGGCCCGCTTGGCTCATTCGTGGTCTGGCGCCGCATGGCCTATTTCGGCGATGCTACATCGCATGCAGCGATCCTTGGGGTGGCGCTGTCCTTTGCCTTTCACCTGCCGCTGACGTTGGGCATTCTGGCGGTCGCGGTCGCGGTGGCGCTGATCGTCTCGCATCTGGCGGGACGCGGCCACCAGATCGACACGGCATTGGGTGTCATGGCCCATTCGGCGCTGGCACTGGGGCTGGTTGCCGTCAGCTTTCTGCCGCAGGTGCGGGTTGATCTGTCCACCTACCTCTTTGGCGATATCCTTACCGTAGGTTGGAACGATGTCGGCTGGGTCTGGGCTGGTTCCTTCGCCGTCGCGGGCCTTTTGTGTTGGCGCTGGCCGGGCCTGATCACCGCAACCGTCAATGAGGAACTGGCCGAGGCATCCGGCGTCAACACCCGGGCAGAGCGTCTGGCCCTGACATTGGCGCTGGCCCTGACCGTCGCCCTGTCGATCAAGATCGTCGGCGCCCTGCTGATCGCCGCGATGCTGATCATTCCCGCCGCCACCGCCCAAAGGGCCGCCCGCTCCCCCGAGGCGATGGCGATCGGTGCCAGCCTGATCGGTGCCCTTTCGGTGGCGCTCGGCCTTGGACTTTCGCTGGGCTACGACACGCCGGCGGGCCCCTCAATCATCGTTGTGGCCTTTGGCCTGTTCTTGCTATCCTTGGCCCGGCCCGGTGGGGCGCGCTGACAGGCGGACGGAGTGTTATGACCAATCACCTCTATGATGCCCTCTTTGCCCCCCATAGGGGGAGCGAGCGGGATTTTCTCTTGCTGCCGGACGGGCAAAGGCTCAGCTACGGCGCCTTTGTCGCCCAGGCGGCGCGCTATGCCAATGCCTTGCGGGCTGCGGGGCTAAAGCCCGGCGACAGGCTGGCCCTGCAGCTGGAAAAAAGTCCGGCAATGCTGGCGGTGATTGCCGGTGCCATTCAGGCGGGGGTGATCTTTTTGCCGCTCAACCCCGCCTATACGCCGGCAGAGGTCGCCTATTTCGTGACCGACGCGGGGGCCGCACTTTTGCTTTGCGATGGCGCGCTTGCGGCGGCGCTGACGCCGGTTGCGGCAAAGGCCGGAACCCGCCTGCAGCTGTTGAACGCCGATGGCACGGGCAACTTTGGCGACGCGGCGCGTGCCCAGTCCGATGACTTCGCTACGACGCCGCGTGGGCCGGATGATCTTGCGGCATTTCTCTATACATCAGGCACCACGGGCAGGTCGAAAGGGGCGATGCTCTCGCACGAAAACCTTTTGTCCAATGCCCGCGTCCTGACAACGGCCTGGCGCTTTACCGCAGAGGATGTGCTGCTGCATGCCCTGCCGATCTTTCACACCCACGGGCTATTCGTCGCCACAAATATCGCCCTTCTTGCCGGGGCGCGGATGATCTTTCTGCCCTGGTTTGATGTGAAAGAGGTGATCGCGCATTTGCCACAAGCCACCAGCATGATGGGCGTGCCGACCTTTTACACAAGGCTTCTGGCCGACCCGCGCCTTGGCCCGGACCTTGTCGGCCATATGCGGCTTTTCATCTCCGGCTCTGCCCCGCTTCTGGCCGAAACCCACCGGCAATGGCAGGCGCGCACCGGCCAGATTATTCTGGAACGCTACGGCATGACCGAAACCAACATGAACACCTCCAACCCCTATGAGGGCGCGCGCCGGGCCGGCACCGTAGGCCTGCCCCTGCCGGGGATAGAGGTGCGCGTTTGCGACGCAACGGGTCAGGAACTGCCGCGCGGCGAAACCGGCGTGATAGAGGTGCGCGGTGCCAATGTCTTTCAGGGCTATTGGCAGATGCCGGACAAGACCCGCGCAGAGTTGCGCGACACTGGTTTTTTCATCACCGGCGATCTCGGGGTGATGGATGCGGACGGCTATGTCACCATCGTCGGTCGCGCCAAGGATCTGGTGATTTCCGGCGGCTTCAACGTCTATCCCAAAGAGGTGGAGGATCTGCTCGACGCCCAGCCCGGCGTGGCGGAATCCGCCGTGATCGGCCTGCCGCACCCGGATTTTGGCGAGGCCGTGGTGGCGGTCGTTGTTCCGCAAAAGGGGGCAACGCTGGACAGTGCGAGCCTTATGAGCGCACTCAGCACCGATCTTGCCCGTTACAAGCAGCCCAAACATATTGATATCCGCAAGGACCTGCCGCGCAACACGATGGGCACGGTGCAAAAGAACCTTTTGCGGGCAGAGCTGGCGGGGCTGTTTCAGCCCTGAGCAAGGGTCTCTTGCAAGGTCCGGGCAAAACCCGCGATCCGTTCCGGCGTTGCATCGGCAAAGCCCACGACCAGGCCGCTGCAGTCCGCCTTCAGACAATAGCGCGACAGAGGCCCGGCCCCGAAACCCGCAGCCCTGAGGGCCGCAAGCGCGCGCGCCTCTACTTCGGGCGCCAGATGCGCGGCCAATTGCACCCCGCCATCGGGCGGCGTTACGGCTACGCCGGGAATCGCCGCCAACGCCTCGGCCAGTGCCGCGCCGCGCTCGGCATAGCGATGGGCAATGCGCGCCAGATGGCTGTGGTAACGGCCGCTTTCGATCAGATCTGCAAAGGCGCCCTGCGCATGAAGATTGGCGGCATAGCCAAGATTGCGCTGGGCATCGGCCAAAGGTTCGACAAGACCCATGGGCACCACCATCCAGCCAAGCCGCAGACCCGGCATCAGCGATTTTGACAGGGACCCGATGGTGATGACCCGCTCCGGCGCCATGGCCTGCATCGCGGCAATCGCCCGGCCGCGCCACAGGAATTCACTGTCGTAATCATCCTCGATGATCACGGCGCCCACCTCCTGCGCATAGGCGATGGCCGCATTTCGCCGTGCCAGCGACATGCGGTGGCCCAGCGGGAAATGATTGGCAGGCGTCAGATAGATCAGCTTTGCCCCGGATGCGGCACCAGGATCGACAGCGCCAGGATCAGCCCCCTCGCCATCCACCGGCATGGGGCAAAGCCGCAGCCCCGCGCCCGCAAAGGCCAGCCGCGCCCCGACATAGCCCGGATCCTCGATCAAGGCTGTATCCCCCGGCGCGGCCAGTGCCTGCGCCAAAAGAACCAGGGACGCCTGGCTGCCGGGTGTGATCAGCACCTGCTCAGCCGACAGGAACATGCCCCGATGGTCTGTCAAGCGCTGCGCCAGCAGCTGGCGCAAACGCAGCAACCCGCAATAATCCTCGTAGCCAAAGGCCGAACCATGCAGCCGCCGCGCCTGCCTGCGCAGGATCCGCGCCCATTCGTCCCGCGGAAAAAGCGCCTCGTCCGGTTGCCCCACCGCCATGACAGCACTTTGCATCAGCCC
>JBARVM010000515.1:0-2943 GCA_049646265.1 Paracoccaceae bacterium | reverse complement strand
TCGAGTAGTTCATTTTGGCGATACCGCCTTCATAGATCAGGTCCACGATCAGCTTTACTTCGTGCAGGCACTCAAAATACGCCATTTCCGGCTCGTAGCAAGCCTCAACCAGGGTTTCAAAGCCCATGCGGATCAGCTCTACCAAGCCACCGCAAAGCACAGCCTGATCACCAAACAGGTCGGTTTCGCATTCCTGGCGGAAGTTGGTCTCGATGATGCCGGAGCGGCCGCCGCCGATGGCGGAGCAGTAGGAGAGGCCGATTTCCATGGCCTTGCCCGACGCGTCCTGATGGACGGCCACCAGGCAGGGCACGCCGCCGCCCTTGGAATATTCGCCGCGCACCGTATGGCCGGGGCCTTTGGGCGCCATCATGATGACGTCGACACCGGCCTTCGGCTCGATCAGGCCGAAATGCACGTTGAGGCCATGGGCGAAGGCAATCGCCGAACCCTCTTTCAGGTTGTCATGCACGTATTTCTTGTAGGTCTCGGCCTGCAATTCGTCCGGCATGGTGAACATGATCAGGTCGCACCAGGCGGCCGCTTCGGCGATGCCCATGACCTTGAGGCCTTCGCCCTCGGCCTTCTTGGCTGACGGCGACCCTTCGCGGAGCGCCACCACCAGATTCTTAGCGCCGCTGTCACGCAGGTTCAGCGCATGGGCGTGGCCCTGACTGCCATAGCCGAGGATGGCAACTTTCTTGTCCTTGATCAGGTTGATATCGCAGTCGCGATCGTAATAAACGCGCATGGTGCGGTCCTTTCATGTTGTCTGGCGGCGAGCATAGGTGGGTTTGGCCTAAATACCGTTCAATATTTGACGATTTTGCTTGAATGTGAGAAATATCATTCAAAGTTTGGCGAAATAGTGAAAAAGTAATGCAGATAGATGATAGTGACCGGCGGATCTTGCGGCAATTGCTGGCCGATCCGGGGCTAAGCACGGCCGAGCTGGCTGAGCGGGCCGGGGTGACGGCGGCGACGGCATGGCGGCGGCTGGAAAAGTTGACCGAGGCGGGGGTGCTGAAGGGCCAGCATGCGGTGATCGACTGGCGGGCGCTTGGCTGGGCGGTCGAGGTTTCCTTGCGCTTCACGCTCGACAAGACCAACCCGCGCGCCTTTGATGAGTTTCTGGACGCAGCGCGCGCGGTGCCCGAGGTGATCGAGATCCAGACCTTTCTTGGCCGCGTCGATATCCGCCTCAACGTCATCGCCCGCGACATGGGCCATTACCAGGAGGTCTACCGTGACCGTATCCTGACGCTGCCTCATATCGCGGATATCGAAAGCCTGATGCTCGTCTCGACCATCAAGGAAAGCGGGAGCCTGCCGCTATGATTGACCTTGACGATGCCGACCGGGCGATCCTGCGGGCGCTGGTGGCGGATGCGACGCAAAGTGCTGGCGCCGTGGGGCGGGCGCTGGGCCTTTCGCAGCCGGCGGCCTGGCGGCGCATCCGGCGGCTGGAAGAGGCGGGCGTGATTGCCGGCCGACGCATCGATCTGGACAGTGCGGCGCTGGGCTTTGGTGTCACCGTCTTTCTGGGCGTCAAGCTTGCCACAAAGGGCCGGGTCAGCCTTGAGGATTTCGAGCGCGCCGCAACAGCCATCCCCGAGGTGCAGGTGGTTCAGCATGTCCTTGGTCTTTACGACTATCGGTTGCGCGTCACCGCCCGCGATCTGGCCGATTTCGAACGGGTGTTGCGTCGCCGGGTCATGACCCTGCCCGGCGTCGGCAATGTAGAGGCGAATGTGCTGCTGAGTGAGGAACGCCGCCCCGGCCCGCTGGGCTAGGGCTGGTGCCGCACCTTCAGGGTTTCAGCCGGTCGAAAGGGGCGGCAAGCCATTCGCGGCCTTTCAGCATGGCATTCCAGTAAAGCCAGGGGATGAACCGGGCTTTCAGGAACCAGGCCGACCGGCGCGGCACGGTACTGTCCCAAGGGAAGGAGGGCAGAAGTTTGCCGCCGTAGCCGAACTCGGCGAGGATTGCGCGCCCATGTTCGACGGTCAGCGGGCAAGAGCCATAGCCGTTATAGCTGTGCGTCGGCGCGCCGCCCGCCATGACCGACAATAGGTTCACAGCGACAATCGGCGCCTGTTTGCGGGCGGCGGCGGCGGTTTTGGAATTGGGGGTTGAACAGCAATCTCCAAGGGCAAACACATTGGCAAAGCGCGTGTGCCGCATCGAATGCTGATCCACCTCGACAAACCCTGCCGCGTCGGCCAGCGCACTGGTAGCGACCGCCGCGACGGGTCTTTGCGGCGGCACGGCATGCAGCATGTCGAATTCGACCGTCGTCAGGTTCGCCTTACCCTCGGCATCCTTCGTTTCAAAGGTGGCCGTTTGGCCCGGCCCGTCTACCGACACGAGGCGAGATCCGTAATGGACATGCGCGCCGTAGCGTTCGACATATTTCAAAAGCCCGGGCACATAGTCGGCGACACCGAACATGGCGGGGGCAGCGGTGTGGAAATCCACGTTGATCGCGCGCAGCGCCCCCGCCGCTTCCCAGTGGGAACAGGACAGATACATGGCCTTTTGCGGCGCACCGGGGCATTTGAACGGCATTGGCGGCTGCGAAAAGACCGCCTTGCCGCCCCGCAGATCCTGCACCAGCCGCCAGGTATAGGGCGCCAGATCATAACGGTAGTTGGAGGTGACACCATTCTTGCCCAAGGTCTCGCTCAGGCCTTTGACCCCATCCCAGTTCAGTTCGATCCCCGTCGCCATGATCAGGAAATCATAGCTGATCTCTTGCCCGTCACCGAGCGTCAGACTGTTCTTTTCCGGGGCAAAACTGGCGGCCGAACCGGTGATGCGCTTGACGCCAGCCGGGATGACGCTCGTCGTCGGGCGGGCCGTGACCTCGGCGCCAAAGACGCCGCCGCCAACCATGGTCCAGCCGGGTTGGTAGTAATGGGTCTGTGAAGGTTCGATTACCGC
>JBARVM010000514.1:0-12519 GCA_049646265.1 Paracoccaceae bacterium | reverse complement strand
GCGCGTCGGCGGGTGCTGCGTTTTCGGGTTGGGAAAGTTTCATCTTGTGCCTCCGCTTTCGCCATCCTCGCCGGGCCTTTGGGCGGCGTCAATGCCGTCTTGCAGGCAGATCCTTGGGGTGCCCTTTGTGATGGCGCCGCAGGCCGCGCAGCGATACTGGTCTGCGCCGAGGGTGCGGTCAAGCCGCCAGCGGCAGGCGCGGGTCAGGCTTGTGCCGCGCCGGGCAAGCCAGAGGTAGGTGAAGACCGAGACCAGAAGGATCAGCATAAGGACGGGCATGGCGGGGGCTTATCATGCGGCGGATGTTTGTGAAAAGCCGCGCGCTGGTGGTGCCGGTTCGCCGCAGCTTTGAACCAAGGTGATCTGCCGTCTTGGCCCGGCCTTATTGGCCGACTATAAGGCCTCGGGGAACCCCTAGGCACGGAGACACAGCATGCGCAAGGGCACGATCACGCGGAAGACCGCCGAGACCGCGATTTCGGTCGAGGTCAACCTCGACGGCAGCGGCAGCTATGCAAATGAGACCGGTGTGGGGTTCTTTGACCACATGCTCGATCAGCTTTCGCGCCATTCGATGATCGACATCGCTGTGCGCGCCAAGGGCGATCTTCATATCGACGATCACCACACGGTCGAGGATTGCGGCATCGCGCTGGGGCAGGCGCTGGTGATGGCGCTTGGCGACAAGAAGGGCATCCGCCGCTATGGTCATTTCGCGCTGGCGATGGATGACGCGCAGGTTGTCACCGCGCTCGATCTGTCGGGGCGGCCCTATCTGGTCTGGAATGTCGATTTCCCGACTGCCAAGATCGGCACCTTCGACACCGAACTGGTGCGCGAGTTCTTCCAGGCGCTCTCGACCCATGGCGGGATCACCCTGCATGTTGATCGCACCCACGGGATCAACAGCCACCACATCGCCGAGGCGGCGTTCAAATCGGTCGCCAAGGCCCTGCGCATGGCGGTTGAGGCGGATCCGCGCGCCGCTGGTGTTCTGCCCTCGACCAAGGGGGCGCTGTGAGCCTGACGGTCCTTGTCGATTACGACAGCGGTAACCTGCATTCGGCGGAAAAGGCGTTCCAACGCATGGCCGTCGAAGCGGGCGCCGGATCGGTCATCGTATCGTCACGCCCCGAGGATGTGGCCCGCGCCGACCGGATCGTATTGCCGGGAGACGGCGCGTTTCCGTCCTGCCGGGCCGCCCTCGACCGGTTCACCGGGCTCTTCGAGGCAATCGAAGAGGCGGTCACGGCCAAGGCTCGCCCCTTCCTTGGCATCTGCATCGGCATGCAGATGATGGCCACGCGTGGGCTGGAATATCGCGAGACACCCGGTTTCGGCTGGATCGGCGGCGAGGTGGTGCGGATCACGCCCTCGGACCCGGCGATGAAGGTGCCGCATATGGGCTGGAATGACCTGATCGTCGATCATCCGCATCCGGTGCTGGCGGGGGTGGAGACCGGCCAGCATGCCTATTTCGTGCATTCCTACCATTTCCGCGTGACCGAACCGGCCCATCGCCTTGCCCATTGCGACTATGGCGGCGACATCACCGCGATTGTCGGACGCGACAACATGGTCGGCATGCAGTTTCACCCGGAAAAAAGCCAGGCGACCGGGTTGCGCCTGATCGCCAACTTTTTCAACTGGCGGCCATGAGCGATATTCCCGGGATCCTGGATGAGATCCTCGACACGGTCGGGCAAAGCGCGGATCGCGGAGAGGTTGCTGACTATATCCCGGAGCTTGCCAGCGTCGATCCCGCGCGGTTCGGCATGTCCGTCATATTGGCCGATGGCAGCCAGCATTCTGTGGGCGACGCGGGTGTGCCCTTCTCGATCCAGTCCGTCTCCAAGGTTTTTGCGCTAGCCCTTGCCCTCGGGCGGCTCGGTGACCGGCTCTGGGCGCGGGTCGGGCGGGAACCCTCGGGCCTTGCCTTCAACTCCATCCTCCAGCTTGAGCATGAGAAGGGAAAACCCCGCAATCCCTTCATCAATGCGGGCGCCATCGTCGTCACGGATGCAGTGCTCGCCGGTCACGCGCCGCGTGAATATCTGGGTGAACTTCTGCGTTTCATCCGCGCAGCGGCCGAGGATGACGACATCCATATCAACGAAGAGGTCGCCCGTTCGGAAACCGAAACCGGCCATCGCAACTTCGCCTTGGCGCATTTCATGCGCGGCCATGGCAATCTGGAAAACCCGCCGGAGCTGACTCTCGGCGCCTATTTCCACCAATGCGCGGTGGAGATGAGCTGCGATCAGCTTGCCCGCGCGGGCCGTTTCCTGATGGGTGCGCCCGATGCACCCCGGCTGGTCTCGCCCGACCGGGTGCGGCGGATCAATGCGCTGATGATGAGTTGTGGCCACTACGACGGGTCAGGGGAATTCGCCTATCGTGTTGGCCTGCCGGGGAAATCCGGCGTGGGCGGCGGCATTCTGGTGATCGCACCGGGCCGCGCCGCCATCGCCGTCTGGTCGCCAGGGTTGAACGCGCAAGGCAATTCGAAACTCGGAACCGAAGCGGTTGAGTTGCTTGCCCGACGCACCGGCTGGTCGGTTTTTGGCTGATGGGCCGCGATATGGCGCGCGCCCGGCAAGAGCGCGCGCGGATCATGCGCCCCCGGCCGGTTACTTGACCCGCTGCCAGCTTTGCTTGGAACAAAGCAGCCCACCGGCGACACAGCCCGCGAGTTTCAGACTGTCGCCGTTCAGCTGGATCTTGCCGGTATAGATCTTGTCATTCGACGGGCGCCAGACCTTGCCAGCATAGGCGCCGTCCCCCTTGGGCACCATGTCGATGACCAGCGTCTTGCCAAGGTTGGGCGACTGATATTCACCGTCCGCATTGAAGGTGCGCGACAAGACACCGCAAAAGGCCTCGCCACAGGGCGCGATGGTGACATGGGCGTAAGAGCCGTCATCAGGCTCCGTCTGCCAGACCCCCTCGACAGGGTCGGCACATGCTGCCCCCGCGCCCAGCGCCAACAAACCTGCTGCGATAGCTGCTTTGAAGAGTGATTTCATGGTTGGTTCCTCCCGGTCCATTCCGCCGCATAATCATCCCAATTGCACGTTTCCGTCCAGTGTAACGTGACGTTCTGTCCGCTTTGCATAAGACCGGCGTCTGTGGCATGAGGCGGCATGCCACCCGGCACCCGAAAAGACCCAAGAGGCCCCGATGATCCTTTACCCCGCGATTGACCTCAAAGACGGCCAGTGCGTGCGGCTTTTGCATGGCGAGATGGAAAAGGCCACGGTCTTTGGCGACGATCCGGCGGCGCAGGCGGCGAAGTTCGAGGCGGCAGGCTGCGACTGGCTGCATCTCGTGGACCTCAACGGCGCCTTTGCCGGGGCACCGGTGAACGCCGCCGCAGTCGAGGCGATTCTGGCCCGCGTGAAAGTGCCCGCCCAGCTTGGCGGTGGCATCCGCGACATGGCGACGATCGAGATGTGGCTGGCCAAGGGGCTGGCCCGGGTCATCCTCGGCACGGTGGCGGTCGAAAACCCCGGTCTGGTGCGGGACGCCGCCCGCGCCTTTCCCGGTCAGGTCGCGGTGGGAATCGACGCCCGCAACGGCCGCGTCGCAACCAAGGGCTGGGCCGAAGAGACCGACGTGATGGTCACAGATCTGGCCAGAAGCTTCGAGGATGCCGGGGTCGCCGCGATTATCTATACAGACATACTGCGCGACGGCGCGATGAGGGGGCCGAATATCGAGGCGACCGAGGCTCTGGCCCGCGCCGTCGCGATCCCTGTCATCGCATCAGGTGGCGTCTCCACCCTCGTCGATCTGACCGCTTTGCGTGATACCGGCGTGATCGCTGGGGCAATCTCGGGCCGGGCGCTCTATGACGGCGCGATCGACCTGGGCGAGGCGATCCGCAGCCTGCGGACCACCCTGTGACGCCACGTCTGCCCGGGGATACCCGCATCCCCCCTTCGCTCTGGCAGAAATATTCCGGAGGGGTCCGGGGAGGCAGCGCCTCCCCGCCGGGTCGGCCGGGCCCTGCCCGGTCGAAAGACCTTTTCCCCCACGCAAAGCCGGGCTAGGTAGGGCAAAAGGACCCGCCATGCTGAAAACCCGCATCATACCCTGCCTGGACGTCGCCGATGGCCGCGTCGTCAAGGGCGTCAATTTCACCGACCTCGTCGATGCCGGCGACCCGGTCGAGGCGGCGCGCGCCTATGACGCGGCGGGCGCGGACGAGCTCTGCTTTCTCGATATCCACGCGACCCATGAAAATCGCGGCACGATGTTCGACCTCGTCACCCGCACGGCTGAGCAATGCTATATCCCCCTGACCGTGGGCGGCGGCGTGCGCACGCACGAGGATGTGCGCGCCCTCCTCCTTGCGGGTGCCGACAAGGTCAGCTTCAATTCGGCCGCGGTCGCCAATCCCGATGTGGTGGCCGAGGCCGCCGACCGTTTCGGCGGCCAATGTATCGTCGTGGCCATCGACGCCAAGACCGTCGCACCCGGCCGCTGGGAAATCTTCACCCATGGCGGGCGCAAACCGACCGGCATCGACGCGGTCGAATTTGCCCGCAACGTCGCGGCAAAAGGGGCGGGAGAGATCCTGCTGACCTCGATGGACCGCGATGGCACGCGCGCGGGCTTCAACCTGCCGCTCACCCGCGCCATCGCCGATGCCGTCGATATCCCGGTCATCGCCTCCGGGGGTGTCGGTACACTCGATCATTTGGTTGAAGGTGTCACCGAGGGCCACGCCAGCGCCGTCCTCGCCGCCTCCATCTTCCATTTCGGCACCTATACGATCCGCGCGGCCAAGGAACATATGGCCGCTGCTGGTATTCCCATGAGGCTAACATGAGCGCACTCAACCGTCTCGCAGCAACCATCGCCGCGCGGAAAGGCGCTGATCCAGACACATCCTGGACCGCCAAGCTCTTGGCCAAGGGGCCGGAGAAATGCGCCGAGAAGTTCGGTGAAGAGGCGGTCGAGGCGATCATCGAGGCGGTGAAGGGCGACCGCGACCGGCTGACCGCCGAGGCGGCGGATGTGCTTTACCATCTGCTCGTCATGCTCGCGGCCCGCGACGTGACGCTCGGCGATGTGCTGGCTGAACTGGAGCGCCGCGAAGGCACCTCTGGCCTCGCGGAAAAGGCCGGGCGCGGCTAGGCGGCAGGGCGGAGCCTGCGCTCTATCCGCCGATAGCGCCAGCCAAGCGTGACGGCCCGCATGACAAAGAGGATCTGCAGGGCCAGCCACAGCCCGTCATTGCCGTAATAGATCGGCAGGATCCAGGCCGCAGGCGCATAGACCAGCAGCGTCTCGACCGTGGCGCGGGCCATGTCGCGGGTTTGCGTCGCGCCGATGAATATCCCGTCCAGCATCCAACAGCTGATACCGATGACCGGCGACAGCGCTACCCAGACAAGCCAGCCACGCGCGGCGGCGCGCACCTCCGGCTCTGTCGTCATGAGGTCGATGATCGCAGGCCCTGCCAGCCAGAACCCCAGCCCCATCAGAACCGCCCCCGCCCCGCCCCAGCGCGAGGCCATCAGTGCCGCCTGCCGCAGCCGCGCGACAGACCGTGCGCCCACCGCCTGCCCCACCAGGGATTCGGCGGCAAAGGCGAACCCGTCCAGCCCATAGGCCGTGAGCGCCAGGAACTGCAGCAGCACCTGATTTGCCGCAAGCGTCACATCGCCCATCCGGGCCCCCAGAAAGACAAAGGCGGTAAAGGCGCCCTGCAACAGCACGGAACGGACCATGATATCGCTGTTCACCCCAGCCATCAGCCGCAGCGCCGCCATGTCGAATATCCGCGCTCGTGCCCGCAAGGCCGCGCGCCCCAACCCGTCACGGCACAGGTAAAGCCCAAGGCCCAACCCCACCCATTCGGCAATCAGCGTGGCACTGGCAACCCCGCCGACCCCAAGGCCCAGCCCCAGAACAAACCACAGATCGCCAAGGATATTCAGCCCGTTGATGCAAAGCTGCAGCACCAGAACCGCGCGCGTCCGTTCCATTGCAATCAGCCAGCCGGTCACGGCATAGGTGGCAATGGCCGCCGGTGCCCCCCAGATACGGATGGACAGATAGTGGCGCGCCAAACCCTCGACCTCGTCGGACGCAGGTGCCACGGCAAAGGCGAGGCCAAAAAGCAGTGGCTGCAACAGGATGAAACAAAGACCGCCCGCCGCGCCGACCATCAGCGCTCGGATCAGGATCGCCGACAGTTCCGCCTGATCGCCGGCCCCATAGGCCTGCGCCGCCAGCCCCGAGGTGCCCATGCGCAAAAAGCCGAAAATCCAGTAGAAGGTGGTCAGGATCACCGCCCCCACCCCGACCGCGCCAATCGGGGCCGCCTGACCTAGCTGACCGACAACGCCAGTATCCACCAGCCCCAGTAGCGGGATCGTTGCATTGGACAGGACGATCGGCAGGGCAATCGTCAGGACGCGCCGGTTGGTGATGGGTTGATCCTTTTTCACCGTCCGCTTTCCCTGCCTTGCCGCGCTGGCATCTCTTGGCTTTCTGCCGCCTCCGGTCAAGCAGCTTTTCTACCCCGAATGTCCGCTATGCAACTTAGAACAGATTCCATTTTCCTATCCGCCGCAGTAATGTTCAAATAGCAGGGGCCGGATCCCTTGCCTGGATCTGGCCGGTTTGTCAGCTTTCTGGCTGCCAAAAAGGGGAAGATTGCATGGATGAAGTGCTTTTGTCGTTCAAGGAAATGTGCGCCCGTTTCGAGGTCACACCCCGCACCTTGCGCTATTACGAATATATTGAACTGCTCCAACCCCACAAGGAAGGGCGCAGCCGCTTTTACGGCCCGCGCGAGATTGCCCGGATGACGCTGATCCTGCGCGGTCGCCGCTTTGGCTTCAGTCTGGAAGAGATCCGCCAATGGCTGCTCATCTACAACCAGAAAGGCAAACAGGAGCAGAATGCCGCAATGGCTGCGCTGGCCGATCGGCAGATTCTGGTGCTTGAAAAACAACTGGAAGAGTTGAAAGCCACGATCGCCGACCTTTACGAGCTTCGCAAGACCGCCCGCGCCGCGATGGTCTGACCCTGCTATAGCCAACGCGCCGGAACAGGCGCCCGCGCGCCGTCAACGCGCGCCTCGGCCTGCAAAAAGATGTTCGAAAATCGGCCATTTCCCGCTAGTCTGGCGATGACGTTTCGTCAGTGCTGGTATGACGCAGCGTAACGCTTACAAAACCAATGCCAGATTATATGTTTCACGCAATCCTTTTGGTGCGCCGGGCGCGCATCATGCTGTTAAGGTGGACCAACCCGTGACTGACGAAATTCTTGGAATCCGCGCCATGTGTGACATGTTCAATGTCACTGCAAGGACCCTTCGTTTCTATGAGCAGAAAGAGCTCTTGTTCCCGCAACGTATTGGGCACAAACGACTTTATAACCGGCGTGATCGCGCGCGTCTGACGCTGATCCTGCGGGGGCGAAAGTTCGGCGTCAGCCTGGAGGAAATCCGCCAACTGCTCGACCTTTACGACATGACCGGCGAGACGGAACAAATCGCCAAGGTTCTGGAAACCGTCACGCGCCGCCGCGAGGAATTGATCGAGCAGCGCAAGGCATTGGACGAAATCATCGACGAGCTTTCCGGCTATATCAACATGGGCAATCAGCTCTTGGCGGAACGCAAGAAAGGCTGAGGCGGCGCGGCTGGCAGCCGCATGTTTCAGCGAACCACGAATGGACGAGGAAAATGACGGAATATCACGCGCCAACCCGCGACATGCAGTTCGTGCTTCACGAGGTATTGCAGGTCAGCCAGTCTGATGTCGCAGGCTATGACACGCTGGACGCGGAATTCACCTCTGCCGTTCTGGAAGAGGCGGGCAAGATCGCGCGCGACATACTGCATCCGTTGAATGCCAGCGGCGATGCCGAAGGTTGTCGGCTGGAAAATGGCGTGGTCAGCACGCCAAAGGGCTTCAAGGCGGCCTTTGAGCAGATGAAGGCGGGCGGCTGGACGGCGCTTGACTGTGATCCGGCCTATGGCGGTCAGGGAATGCCCTATGTGCTGGCAACAGCGGTGGGGGAGATTTTTGTGTCGGCCAACATGGCCTTCAACATGTATCAGGGCCTGACCCACGGCGCCTATTCCGCCATCCACGTGCATGGCAGCGAACAACAAAAGGCCACCTATCTGCCCAAGATGGTCTCTTGCGACTGGACCGGCACGATGAATCTGACAGAGCCGCATTGCGGCACCGATCTTGGTCAGTTGCGCACGCGCGCCGAACCCCAGCCTGATGGCAGCTACAAGATAACCGGACAAAAGATTTTCATCTCGGCAGGCGATCATGATCTGGCCGAAAATATCATTCATCTGGTGCTTGCCAAGGCGCCCGGCGGCGGCGAGGGCACCAAGGGAATTTCCTTGTTCATCGTGCCGAAGGTCATGGTCAATGACGATGGGAGCCTTGGCGCGCGCAATGCCCTGTCGGTCGGCAAGATCGAAGAGAAGATGGGCATTCACGGCAATGCCACCTGCGTGATGAATTACGATGGCGCCACAGGTTTTCTGTTGGGCGAGCTGCACAAGGGCATGCGCGCCATGTTCACCATGATGAACGAGGCGCGGCTTGGCGTGGGGCTGCAGGGCTATGCCGTGGCCGAAACCGCTTATCAGAACGCCCTTGCCTATGCCAAGGAACGCCTGCAGGGCCGCGACGTCACTGGCGCGAAGAATCCCGACGGGCCGGCCGATCCGTTGATCGTGCATCCCGATATCCGCCGCAACCTGATGGATCAGAAAAGCTTTGTCGAAGGGGCGCGGGCTTTTACCCTTTGGGGGGCCAGCCTTATCGACCGGGGGCACAAGGCCGGGGATGCTGCGGCAGAGGGGCTCGTGTCACTGTTGACGCCTGTGATCAAGGGTTTCCTGACCGACAAAGGGTTCGAAGCGGCCGTCAACGCCCAGCAGATCTGGGGCGGGCACGGCTATATCGAGGAACAGGGGATGAGCCAGTTCGCCCGCGACGCGCGCATAACCATGATCTACGAAGGCGCCAATGGCGTGCAGGCGCTGGACCTGGTCGGGCGTAAGCTGGCGCAAGATGGCGGCAAGCATGTGATGGGCTTTTTCGAGATGGTCAAAGCCTTCATCAAGGACAATGAGGGCGACGCGGGCCTGAAGGCGGATTTCCTTGACCCGCTCAAGGCCGCATCGAAGGATCTGCAGGCCGCCGGCATGTTCTTTATGCAAAATGGCATGAAGAACCCCAATGCGGCGCTGGCCGGTTCTTATGACTTCATGCATCTTTTCGGCCATGTCTGCCTTGGGCTGATGTGGGCGCGGTCGGCCAAGGCGGCGCAGATGGCGCTGGCTGCAGGTGCCTCGGACAAGCAGTTTTATGAGACGAAACTGGCAACGGGGCGCTATTACATGGCCAGGCAGCTGCCCGCGACCGGATTGCATCTGGCCCGCATCCAGTCCGGCCCCGATACGGTCATGACCCTTGCGGCCGAAGCCTTCTGAACCAGCCAGACCCACGATCAAAGGAGTAGGGATGCCAAAGCGCCTTCGCCTGACCCGCCGCTTTCCGGTTGCCATGACCAATGACGCCCATCGCGGGCTCAACCGTTTCGCGACCGAGGCAGGCCTGACGATGGACGAGGCGCTGACCTTTATCTTCGAAAATTTCGCCTCGGTCACCGAGGAGGAGACTCTCGGCCACCGGCTGCGCCTGTTCAAGGCAGAGCTTGACGATCGCAAGGCATGATCCCGTGCCGGACCAAGGCGCCAGAGCCGCCTGGTCTAACCCTGAGAAGGATGTCGAATGACCGCGCAACTTTACTGTTTCGGCGAAAGCGGCAATGCCTACAAGGCGGCGCTGACCCTAACTCTGACCGGGATGGATTGGCAGCCAGTCTATGTCGATTTCTTCAATGGCGAGGCGCGTAGCCCCGAATATCGTGCGCTGAACGAGATGGGCGAGGTACCGGTTCTGGTGGATGGCGATGTGACCCTGTCGCAATCGGGCGTCATTCAGGATTATGCCAGCTCCAAGACCGGCAAGCTCGGCGGGCGTTCGGCGGTGGAGCGGCGCGACATCCTGCGCTGGGTATTTTGGGACAATCACAAACTGTCGAGCCAGGCGGGGATGACCCGGTTCCTGATGAATTTCCTGGCCGCCGACAAACGCCCGGCAGAGGTGATCGCCTTTACCCAGGCGCGGCTGAAGAACGCCTATGCTATTCTCGATGGCCATCTGCAGGGGCGCGACTGGATGGTCGGCGATCAGGTGACCATCGCCGATACCGCCTGCTGCGGCTATCTCTATTACCCGGAACCTTTCGGTTTTGACCGCAAGGACTGGCCGAATATCGACCGCTGGCTCGACGCGATCGCCGCCCTGCCCGGCTGGAAACACCCCTATGATCTGATGCCCGGCAACCCGTCGGACCGGGCGTAAAAGGAGAATATGATGACCGAAGCCTATATCTATGACGCTGTCCGTTCGCCGCGTGGCAAGGGCCGTGCCGACGGTTCCCTGCACGAAATGACAGCTGTGTCCCTCTCGGCCAAGATGCTGAATGCCGTGAAGGAACGTAACGGCCTTGAAGGTCACGCGGTCGAGGATGTGATCTGGGGCAATGTCACGCAGGTGGCCGAACAGGGTGGCTGCCTTGCGCGTTCCGCGGTGCTTTTGTCGGATCTGGACGAGGCGATCCCCGGGCTGGCGATCAACCGCTTTTGCGCCAGCGGAATGGAGGCGGTAAATCTTGCTGCCAATCAGGTCAGAGGCGGCGCCGGGCAGGCCTATATCGCCGGCGGGGTCGAGATGATGAGCCGCGTACCGATGAGTTCGGACGGGGCGGCGATTGCTGTCGATCCGAGCCTGACGATGAAAACCTATTTCGTGCCGCAAGGCATTTCCGCCGACATCATCGCCACGGAATATGGATTTTCGCGCGACGATGCCGATGCCTTGGCCGTCGAAAGCCAGCGTCGTGCTGCTGCGGCCTGGGCCGACAAGCGGTTCGACCGCTCTGTCATCACCATCCGGGATCAGAACGGCCTGGCGATCCTGTCGCATGACGAATACATGCGCCCCGGCACAGACATGCAGGCGCTTGGCCGGCTCGATGCTTCCTTCAGGGCGATGGGAGAGGTGATGCCGGGTTTCGACAAGATCGCCTTGATGAAATACCCGCATCTGGAGCGGATCAACCATATCCACCATGCCGGCAACTCCTCTGGCATTGTCGACGGCGCAGCCGCGCTTTTGATCGGCAGCAAGGCGTTTGGCGAGGCGCATGGGCTGAAACCCCGCGCCCGTATCCGCGCCACGGCCAAGATCGGCACCGATCCGACGATCATGCTGACCGGCCCGGTGCCGGTGACCGAAAAGATCCTCAAGGACAGCGGCATGTCGATATCCGATATCGACCTTTTCGAGGTGAACGAGGCTTTCGCCTCTGTCGTGCTGCGCTTCATGCAGGCCTTTGACGTGGATCACGGTAAAGTCAACGTCAATGGCGGCTCCATCGCCATGGGCCATCCGCTTGGCGCCACGGGCGCCATCATCATCGGCACGCTTCTGGACGAACTGGAGCGTAGCGGCAAGGGCACGGGCCTTGCCACGCTTTGCATCGCCAGCGGCATGGGTGCGGCCACCATTATCGAGCGGGTGTGAACCATGCCGAAGCTCGATCTCTCCAAGGCGCCGGTGAAAACCGGGTCAATTTATCCTGAACCCTATGCGAGTCAGATGGCGGGGCGCTCCTCCATCAGGCTCGGCGAGCTTGCCGGTCTTACGCAGTACGGCGTGAACATTGTCATGTTGGAACCGGGCGCAGCTGCGTCATTGCGGCATTGGCACTTAAACGAAGATGAATTCGCGATGGTCCTCGAAGGCGACCTGACGCTTGTTGAGGACGATGACGAAACCGTAATGCATCCGGGCGATTGCGCGGCCTGGAAGGCGGGCGTGGCGAACGGTCACCGCTTCGTCAACCGCTCGGACAAGCCGGCACGCTTCCTTGTCGTCGGGACAAAGGCACCAAGCGAGGTCGCCACCTATTCCGACGTTGACATGACGGTTCACATCCACAGCGGCAAGGCCCGCTTCACCTATCATGATGGCAGCGAATGGGCGGGACACCGCGACCCGGCGCCGAAGGGAGAGAAAAAATGACTGATTTCACCTATTCCGTAGACGCGGACGGCGTTGCGACGATCACCTGGGACGTGCCGGGCAAGTCGATGAATGTGATGAACAATGAAAGCATGGTCGAGCTGGAAAACTGCGTCGATCAGGCGTTGGCCGACGCGAAGGTCAAGGGCGTTATCCTGACCAGCGGCAAGAAGGATTTCGCTGGCGGTATGGATCTGAAGATCATCGCGCGGATGAAGGAAAGTGCCGGTGACAATCCGGCACAGGGGCTATTTGACGGAATCTCGAAGTTCCATGCGCTGGAACGCAAGATCGAATTGGGCGGTATGGATTTCAAAACCAAGAAGGGTGGCAAACCCATTGTCGCCGCCCTGCCCGGCACGGCACTGGG
>JBARVM010000513.1:0-1553 GCA_049646265.1 Paracoccaceae bacterium | reverse complement strand
GTATCATGTCGTCAATACCAACTATCCTTCGACCAAGGCGCCGATCGAGGATCTGGTCACCCATTTCGTGACCCCCGCCGTGGCCGAATGCGGCGCGCGTCGGGTCAATTTCGTGACCCATTCGATGGGCGGCATTCTGGTGCGGGCCTGGCTGCAGGCCTTCAAACCGGCGGCGACGGGGCGTGTTGTCATGCTGGCGCCGCCCAACAAAGGCTCGGAACTTGTTGACCAGCTGGGCGATCTGGAGGCGTTTCAGTGGGTGAATGGCCCGGCGGGTCTGGAACTTGGTACCGACCCCACCAGCCTGCCCAACCTTTTGCCCGGGCCTCGCAGCGAGGTGGGGATCATCGCGGGCAACCGTTCCTTGAACCCGATCTATTCCTACCTGATCGGCGGCGTCGATGATGGCAAGGTTTCCGTCGAGGCGACGAAGCTGGCGGGGATGCGCGACCATATCGTTTTGCCGGTCACCCATACGTTCATGATGAACAATCCAATGGTGATCGAGGAGACAATTCATTTCCTGCAACATGGCCATTTTGACCACGATCTGACCTATTTTCAGGCGGTGCGGCTGTTGTTGCCCTGACGATCGTCCGGGTTGGCGGGGCCATGCCTTGCCTCCCGGCTACAGCTTGCGCAGGATACGGTTCACATGGCCCATCTTGCGGCCCGGCCGCGCTTCGTCCTTGCCGTAAAGATGCACGGACGTGTCCTTTTGCCGGGCATAGTCGGGGATACGGTCGATATCATCGCCGATAAGGTTGAGCATCTCGACATCCGCATGCCGCGCGCCATCGCCAAGCGGCCAACCCGCAACGGCGCGGATATGCTGTTCAAACTGATCGACAGCGCAGCCGTTTTGCGTCCAGTGGCCGGAATTATGCACCCTTGGCGCAATCTCGTTGACGATGAGGCCCCCGTCGGTCACGAAAAGCTCCACCCCCATGACACCGACATAATCGAGCGCATTGAGAATGCGGGCAGCCAGCAAGACCGCATCGGTGCGCTGGGCGGCCGTCAGGCGGGCGGGCAGGGTGGTCGTGTGCAAGATCCCGTCCTTATGCACATTCTCGCCCGGATCATAGGCTGCGACATCGCCGCCAAGCCCCCGCGCGGCGATCACCGAAACCTCGTGGCTGAAGGTGATGAACCCTTCCAGAACCGCGTCGGCCCCGCCCATGGCGGCAAGGGCGGCTGGCGCGTCCGCCTCTGACATGATCCGCGCCTGACCCTTGCCGTCATAGCCAAGCCGCGTGGTCTTCAGGATGGCGGGCAGGCCGATCCTGCCTATCGCCGCATCAAGATCGGCCGCCGAACTGACCGGCGCATAGGGCGCGGTCGTCAGGCCAAGGCCGGTCAGAAAATCCTTTTCCGCGATCCGGTCCTGACTGATGGCCAGGGCCTTGCGGTTGGGGCGGATCGGGCGCCGCGCCTCCAGAAGGTCAAGCGCCGCGGTAGGGACATTTTCGAATTCATAAGTGATGACATCGACCGCCTCGGCAAAGGCAGCAAGGGCCGCGTCATCCTCGTAGGGGGCGGTGGTCACGCGG
>JBARVM010000512.1:0-4098 GCA_049646265.1 Paracoccaceae bacterium | reverse complement strand
TCTCGATACAGGCGTGAACTGGCCGGTGCATTCGGGTCTTGGCGCCCTGATCGCCGGTATGGCGGCGGGGCTGCCGGTGCGGCTCAACAGCCCGGTGACCAAAATCACCGAGCGGCCAGGCGGTGTGCGCGTCGAGGGGCCGGCTGGCGCGTTGGAGGCGCGGGCGGCGATTGTCACCCTTTCGACCAACGTGCTTTTGTCGGGCGCGGTGGCATTGCCGCCGGGATCGGCGCGCGGGTTATTGGACCACATGGCGTATGTTCCTTGCGGGAGTTATGAAAAAGTTGCACTCGCGCTTGACCGCCTGCCGGAGGAGGTGGCGGGCCGGCATGGTATTGGTATTGGCACCGGGGAAGGGCCCCAAACGCCCTGGTTTCAGGCGGTTGGTGGCAGCGCACCGATGCTGATCCTGCATATCGCCGGGGATAATGCGCGCGCCCTTGTGGCGGCGGGCGAGGTGGCGATGAAGGAAGAAGCCATCCGGACCTTGCAGCGGGCCTTTGGCGCTGACATCCGCAAAAGGGTCACGGCGGCGGCCGTGACCGGCTGGCAGGAAAACCCGCTGATCCGCGGCGGCTACAGTTTTACTCTGCCCGGCCATCCCGATGCGCGCATGCGGATGATCACGGCTGATACCGGCCGCATCGCCTTTGCGGGGGAGGCTTTTTCGGTCGCCTTTCAGGCCACGGCCCACGGCGCCTTTCAAACCGGTCAGGCCGCGGTGGCGCGGCTGGCCGCCAGCCTGTAAGAAGGCGGGTGGCCGACGCCTTTGCCTAGCGCTTCTGCCCGCCCACCCAGACATCACGGATAGCGCGGTCGTCACCCATCATGATCGTGGCAAAGAGCGCCTCCCAAAGGTCATTGGCGCGCGCGGCGCGCTGGGCGATGGCGGGGGTGGAGGCGAGGTCAACGATGGTGATGTCCGCTTCCATCCCCGGCGCGAGACTGCCGATGCGGTCCTCGGCGCGCAGGGCGCGGGCGGATCCGGCAGTGGCCAGCCACCAGAGTTGCGCCGGATGCAGGGCAGTGCCGCGCAGTTGCCCGATCTCATAGGCCGCTGCCATGGTGCGCAGCATGGAAAAGGACGACCCGCCCCCGGTATCCGTCGCCAGCCCGACGCGGATCCCGGCCGTTGCCATCGCCATCATGTCGAAAAGGCCTGATCCGATAAAGGTGTTCGAGGTGGGGCAATGGACAAGTGCCGCCCCGGTTTCCGCGATCCGCGCCACTTCGCGCGGGGTCAGATAGATGGCGTGACCGTAAAGCGCACCGGCCCCGAGAAGGCCCGCCGCCTCATAGGTATCAAGATAATCCCGCGCCTTGGGAAAGAGCGATTTGACCCACGCCACCTCGTCCGTCTGTTCGCTGAGATGGGTCTGCATCAGACAGTCGGGATATTCCTGCCAAAGGCGGCCCATGGCCTGCAACTGTTCTGGCGTCGAGGTGGGCGAAAAGCGCGGGGTGATTACATAGGAAAGCCGTCCCTTGCCATGCCATTTCTGCAATAGCCGCTTGCTGTCGTCATAGGCCGATTGCACCGTGTCACGCAGCCCCTCGGGCGCGTTGCGATCCATACAGGTCTTGCCACCATAGGCCCGCAGGCCGCGCGCTTCTGCCGCCTCGAAAAAGGCATCGACGCTTTCGGGATGGATGGTCGCATAGGAACAGACCGTTGTCGTGCCATTGGCCAGCACCAGATCGAAATAGCGCCCGGCGATATCGTCGGCATAGGCGCGGTCGGCAAACCTGGTCTCCTCGGGGAAGGTGTAATTGTTCAGCCAGTCGATCAGCCGCTTGCCCCAGGAGGCGATTATGGCCGTCTGCGGGAAATGCACATGGGCATCTACAAAACCGGCCGAGATCAGCGCCGAGCCGTAGTCGGTGACCTGTGCGCCCGGATGGGCGCGGCGCAGATCGTCCGCCTCGCCAACCGCCTGGATCAGACCGTCCTTTATCAATATGCCGCCACGGCTGGAATGGCGTGCCGCGCCGGGCCCTTCCAGCAGCGGGTCGCCGGTAAAGGTCAATGTCTGTCCGATCAAAAGCTCTGCCATGCGGCCCTCCATCTGCATCGCGGCCAGTCTAAGCATAGATCAGGGCGCGGTAAATTTGTGGTTTGCCCCTGTTTCTTTGAAAGAGCTTCCACTAAAGTGCCGGTAATTCGAACGGGGGGCCAATGATCGACAGCGAAAATCACAAAGTCGATCCGTCGGGCCAGACCGATCAACCGCGCGACACGGAGCGCGAGGACGAGGATTATGCGCTCGACATTCGCATCGTCGAGGCGATCCTCGATGCGGTAGAGGCGGGGGACGAGCCGCAGATCGACCAGCTGATGGCGCCGCTGCATGCCGCCGACATTGCCGACCTTCTGGAACAGATCAGTTCGGCCGAACGTCTGGCGCTCTTGTCGCACTGGTCGCGCGGGATCGACGGGGAGATCCTGTCGGAACTGGGCGATTCCATCCGCGAAGAGGTGATTGCCGCCCTGCCGCACGATGTCCTGTCGGACGCGGTGCGCGAACTTGATTCCGACGATGTTGTCGATCTGCTGGAAGATCTGGAAGAGCCGCAGCAGGAAATGATCCTTGGCGCGCTCGAAGACAGCGACCGCGCCGCTGTCGAACAGTCGCTGACCTACCCGGAATATTCCGCAGGCCGTCTGATGCAGCGCGAGGTGGTGACAGCGCCGGAGGATTGGTCGGTCGGTCAGGCAATTGATTATCTGCGTGGCGAGGTGGAGCTGCCGGATCAGTTCTACCATGTCATCCTTGTAGATCCCCGCTGGCATCCCGTGGGCTACGTAACCTTGGGCAAGATACTGTCGGCAAAGCGCAAGACGCCCCTGAAGGAGATTGTCGAGGATAGTTTCCGCACCATTTCGGTGATGGAGGACGAGGGCGACGTTGCCTATGCCTTCAACCAGTATCACCTGATCTCGGCGCCGGTGGTAGATGAGGATGAAAGGCTGGTCGGGGTTATCACCATTGATGACGCCATGGCGGTTCTGGACGACGAGCACGAAGAGGATGTGCTGCTTCTGGCCGGTGTGGGGGAGGAAAGCTCTATCTCCGACGGGGTGGTGGAAACCATGCGCCAGCGTCTGCCCTGGCTGGTCATAAACCTTTTTTCGGCCAATGTCGCGGCGCTGGTCATTGCGCAATTTTCCGGCACGATCGAATCCATGGTGGCGCTGGCGGCCCTGATGCCCGTTGTCGCCTCCATGGGGGGGAATGCCGGGACCCAGTCGCTGACCGTGGCGGTGCGTGCGCTGGCGACCAAGGACCTTACCGCCTCCAACGCGCAAAGGGTCGTCCGACGCGAAGCGGTGGTCGGCGCGCTGAACGGATTGATCTTTGCGCTGATCATGACGGTTGTCGGGCTGATGCTTTATGGTTCGGTGCAGCTTGGTGTCGTGGTGGGGATCGCCATGGTGATAAATCAGGTGGTTGCGGCGCTGGCAGGGATACTTGTGCCGCTGACGCTGGAGAAGTTTGATTTCGATCCGGCGCTGGCATCGGGCACTTTTGTGACGACAACCACTGATATTATTGGATTTTTTGCCTTCCTTGGCCTTGCGAGCGTAATACTTCTATGACCATGACCGATGTGAAATCCCGCACCCGCTCCGAGGCTTTCGCCCGGCGCAAGGACGCCTTTGCCGCGCGCACTCCTATGGATGGCGCCTTGTTGGAAGAGGTTCTGGCGGATTTCCGGGGGACGGTCTTGGCGGGCTACATGCCGATGCGGACAGAGATCAACTGCCTGCCCGCCATGACGTCGCATCTGGCGGCGGGGCAGGGGGGAAGGGTCTGTGTGCCGGTGATCCCCGCTCCGGCGAGCCCCCTGCGGTTTCACGAATGGACGCCTGACACGCCGATGGTCGAAGGTGCCTTCAAGGCGCTGATCCCCGAAGGTGGGGCCGAACTGGTGCCAACGGTGCTGATCGTACCGCTCTTGTCCTATGACCGGCGCGGTTATCGGTTGGGCTATGGTGGTGGCTTTTATGACCGCACGCTTGAGGGGCTGCGGGCGCGCGGCCCGGTTACGGCGATCGGCTTTGCCTTTGCCGCGCAGAAAATCGACGAGGTGCCGACA
>JBARVM010000511.1:0-8702 GCA_049646265.1 Paracoccaceae bacterium | reverse complement strand
GCGCTCAGATTTACCGTATTGATCAGCGCCTCTGTAACCGAGTGACCAGGCCAGAGGTCGAGCATCCCCCAACCACCCGGCGGTCCGATCTTGTCGCCGAAACCAAAGGCATTGGCCCCCACACCCCAATGGGCATCAATATAAAGACCCAAGGGCTGGCGCAGCGGGCTGCCGGCGATCACCGTGTTGTAGGCCAGCACCAAAGAACCGGTGCCAAGGCAGCCCAACCCGTAAAGCGCCGCGCGCACGACGCCGCCCTTGCGCGAAAACAACAGCCAGAGGCCGGTCAATCCCCCGATCACCAGCCCGTCCAGCGGGCGGGTGGTAAAGATCCAGCCCATGGCAAGACCAGCAAGGAGGAAATGCAACCCACGCGCCCGCACTTCCTCAGCCGCGCGCAAAAGCAGCCACCAGGCAAAAAGCATCAGCGCCAGCGTCAACGTGTGGGTCATGTAACTGGCGGCCATTGCCAAAAGCCAGGGCGAGCTTCCCATCAGCAGGGCCACCACATCGGCCAGATCGCGATTGGCAAGCCGTTTTGCTATCGCATGGGCCAATAGCACGCAGGCTGCCGCGAGGGCCGGGTTGACCAGCCAGGGCATCCCCACCAGAACTCCGAGGGCCAGCGCCGCAGGCCAGCCCGGCGCCGTCACAGAATACCAGCGCTCTGCGTCGACTGCGAAAAGATATTAGTCGAGCCCCGGTTGCAGCGCCTCTGGCGGTACCGGCGCCCAGAGGGCACCAGCGGCAAAGGTGCGTGCCTGAAAGAGATAGGCCACCTCATCCTCGACATGGGCCATCTGCTCAAAGGCAAAGTAGCCCAAGAGGAGGCTGACCGTCAGCGTTACGCCTGCCACCAGCAACGGGGAGATCCGCCAAGGATTGCCAAACGGGCTTTTGACCCGGCCAAGGGCGATCAGCAGCGCCAGATGCACCGCGATCAACAGCCCCCCCGCCACCACATACAGGCCGTAACTGGCCCCCGCGCCGCGCGCCAGAAAACCAAGAAGCGGCACGGTCAAGATACCGGTTACGCCGAGAAAAATCAGGGGCCGCCAATGGCCGAGGCGCCCGCAAGCCAGGATTAGTATTCTGACTGGACCGTGCCATGCCAAAACCAAAAGCGCGACCAGCGCCTCTGCCAGGATCAGACAAAAGGCGACCCACTCCATGCCGTTGTCTGGTCGAAGATGCAGCGTCGGAAACCAAAGCGGCTCTGTCAGGTAAAGTTGCGCCGCGCCGCCCAGAAGAAAGAAAAGCACCAACAGGCCGAAAAGCGGCGCACCGCGACCCGCAGAAACGCCAAAACCCGTCAGCGCAAGTCCGAGGACCGAAAGGAACCAGCGGTCGATCGGCTGCGTTGGCAACCCGATCGTGTTTCCGCCGACCAAAACAGCGACAAGAAGGATAATTAGGCCCGCAATAAGGGCCCCAGCCCCAAGCGCGCGCAGGGCCAAGCCAGGCCGGGGGGTCATGCGCGTTGCCTCGGTTTTTTCTGCGCCGGGGCGGGCCGGGGTTTCGCCCCGTCCCCGGCAAGATTTATCAACTCACGCTCTATCACCATCGGGCCGCCGCGCACCTGATTGTGGATAGAGGTGATATATTCGCCAAGCATCCCGATGAATAAAAGCTGGATGCCTGAAAGGAAGAAGAGCGCCACAATGATCGTCGTCGTCCCGCGCGGTGCCACGCCAAAACCGACCAGATAGGCGATGACCGAAAAGAGCGCGAAGAGGATGCTGGCGACGGCAATTCCTGTACCCGCAAAGGTACAAAACCGCATTGGCGCCTTGGTAAAGGCAAAGATGGCATTCAGCGCCTGATCAACCAGCATGAAAAGATTGTGCTTGGAAACACCGCGTTTGCGCGCCCGCCAGACATAGGGCAGGATGATGCGCTTGAAGCCGACAGAGGCGATGATCCCGCGGATATAGGGATAGTGGTCGTTATGCTGCAGCACCGCATCCAGAACCTTGCGGTCGATCAACTGGAATTCGCCCACATCGGGCGAAAGTTCGAAATCCGAAAGTGCATTGACCAGCCGGTAGAAAAGCTTGCGCGAGGAGCGTAGCGCAAATGTTTCCTCGCGTGTCGACCGGGCGCCTGCGACGATCTCGTAACCCTGTTCCCACAGGCGCACGAACTCCGGAATCAGTTCCGGCGGATCCTGCAGATCGACGGGCAGCATTACCAAAGTCGCATCACCCGTCGCATGGCGCAGCCCGTTGAAGGTTGATCGGAAAACCCCGAAATTGCGGGCATTGACCACCACCTTGACCGAAGGATCGCGCGCCGCGATGCCGCGCAAGATCTCTACCGTGCGGTCGGTGGAACAATTATCGATGAACAGATGCTCGCAGCGATAGTCCGGAAGTTCTGCGGCAAAAATCGCGCGGACCGTCTCGTAACAGGTTTCTACATTGTCTTCCTCATTGTAGCAGGGCGAGACGATGGAAATGGTTTTCATAGGTTCAGCAAGCCTTGCAAGGTCCGGTCAATGGGCGGAAATTTCGGGTGACTTTCGAGTCATCTTTTACACTAGATAAAGGAAATAGCGGGCGAGGGCCGGAATAGTTGGTGTCTCGTTGCGATTGTAGCGCATTTTGCAAGAATGTCGCGCTTTTGCCGGATGTGTTTCGAAAGGGGCAACAGGGCCGAGCGGGTACTCAGACCTTACCTTCAAGCCCGGCGGCTTCGGCGGCGGAGGCGTCGGGGATACGCATTTCGAAAGTCTCGCGCACCACGGTATAATCGTAATAGCCCATCCGGGCGATCGGCGCGATCCGGGCGATATCAAGCTTGCCGTTGGCGCCGATGACTTCGTCGGCCACATGGATACGTTCCACCCTGCCATAGACGACATCGACAGTGCCGACCGGGCTGTTGCCGGGCAGGCTGTGGCTGCTGAGATAGCGGCATTCGAAATGGCAGGGGCTTTCGAGAACACGGGCGCCCGGCGCCTCGACACAGGCGGCTTTTGTCACCCCGGCCCGCTCGAACTCGTCAACCTCGGGCGGTAGGGCCATTGCGCTGATATTGACCGCCTCGCGTAGCGCATAGGTCGCCATGTTCCAGACGAACCAGCCGGTTTCCTCGGCATTCAGGACCGTATCCTTGCGCCGCCCGTCGGGATAACGATTGGCGGCAAACATGACCAAGGGGGGATCGAAGGTCAGGTTCTGCCACTGGCTATAGGGGGCGAGGTTATGCACGCCGCGCCCGCTGACGGTGGAAAGCCAGCCGATGGGGCGCGGAACTGTACAGGACTTGAAGGGCGAGAAGGGTAGAGGGCATTCCTCGCGCCCCGGAGCGTACTGCATTTAAGCCTCCCCAGCTGTCTGGGTCGGATGTTAGGCGGCAAAGCGCCCTTTGCCCAGACCAAAGCCGCCCCGCCTATTCGCCGCGCGGGAACCTTTTGCTGTCCTCCAGCACATTCAGGTCCATATGGTTGCGCATATAGCGTTCGGAGGCTTTTTGCAGCGGCTGGTAATCCCAAGGGAAATAACTGCCGTTGCGAAGCGCCTCATAGACGACCCAGCGTCGGGCCTGACTTTGCCGCACCTCGGCGTCGAAGCGCGAAAGATCCCAGCGGGCTTCTGATTTTGCCCGCAAAGAGGCCAGCGTTCCGGCATGGGCAGGGTCGGCGGCAAGGTTTTTCAACTCGTGCGGGTCGGCATCAAGATCGAAAAGCTGATCGGGGTCGAGCGCGCAGCGGTTGTACTTCCATTTGCCGTAACGCAGCGAGACGAGAGGCGCATAGGATGCTTCGGCGGCGTATTCGATCATCACAGGGGCGGTGCGTTCGGTGCCCCTAGCCGTGGGCAGGAGGCTTTCGCCGTCGGTCCAGGGCATGACCTCATCCATACTTACGCCAGCCAGATCGCAAAGCGTGGGCGTCACATCGATGGTCGAGACGGGCGTGTCGATGCGCTGCGGCTCCAGTCCGGGGGCCGCTATCATCAGCGGCACGCGCGCGGAGCCTTCGTAGAAGTTCATCTTGAACCAGAGGCCCCGTTCGCCCAGCATGTCGCCGTGATCGGAAACGAAGAGGATCACCGCCTCTTGCCGGGTTGTCTCCAGCGCTTCCAATATGCCGCCGATCTTGTCGTCGAGATAAGAGATATTGGCGAAATAGGCGCGGCGCGAGCGGCGGATATCCTCCTCGGTGATATTGAAGTTGCGCCAGTCATTGGCGTCGAAGATGCGCTTTGAATGGGCGTCGTGATCCTCATAGGGCATGGCGGGCACCTCTGGCAGCAGATGCTCGCAATCTTCGTAGAGGTCCCAGAACTTCTTCCGCGCAACGTAGGGGTCATGCGGATGGGTGAAGCTGACCGTCAGGCACCACGGGCGGTCGTCGTTCCCGCGCGCGAGGTCATAGACCTTGGCGGTGGCGTAATAGGCGACCTCGTCATCGTATTCCATCTGGTTGGTGATCTCCGCAACGCCTGCGCCGGTGACGGAGCCCATATTGTGATACCACCAGTCAATGCGTTCGCCCGGCTTGCGGTAATCCGGTGTCCAGCCGAAATCGGCGGGGTAAATGTCGGTGGTCAGGCGCTCCTCGAACCCGTGAAGCTGGTCGGGGCCGACGAAATGCATCTTGCCGGAAAGGCAGGTCTGGTAACCCGCGCGGCGCAGATGATGGGCATAGGTCGGGATGTCGGAGGCGAATTCTGCAGCATTGTCATAGACGCCCGTGCGCGAGGGCAACTGCCCCGACATGAATGATGCCCGCCCCGGCGCGCAAAGTGGTGAGCCGGTATAGGCGTTGCGGAACCGCACCGACCGCGCGGCCAGCCGTTTGAGGTTGGGCGCATGGAGCCAGTCTGCCGGTCCGTCGGGAAAGAGCGTGCCATTCAGCTGATCGACCATGAGGATCAATATGTTGGGTCGTTTCATCGCATCTCTCCATCAGGTAAACAGGCAGGGAAATCAATATTGCGCTGACCACTCATTTCTGATCGTCTTGGCAAAGGCAAGGCCGGCAGTTGGGGGCAGGTGATGGCAGACGACGACAAACTATTCGACGTGTCGGAAATTCCCGATCTGGCGATCATGCTTGCCGATGGCACGCGGCTGTCTGCCCGGGTCTGGATGCCAAAGGGGGCAGGGCCGTTTCCGGCGGTGCTGGAATATCTGCCCTACCGCAAGCGCGATGGCACGGTGGTGCGCGATGCGCTGACACACCCCTGGTTCGCCAGCCACGGCTACGTCTGCCTGCGGGTGGATATGCGTGGCAACGGCGACAGCGAAGGGCTGATGGAGGATGAATATACCCCACAGGAACTGACCGACGCGGTAGAGGTGATCAACTGGATCGCCGCCCAGGGCTGGTCGAACGGCAATGTCGGCATGATGGGCATCAGTTGGGGTGGATTCAACGGCCTGCAGGTGGCCGCGCTGCAGCCCGAACCGCTCAAAGCCATCATAACGCTTTGTTCGACCGTCGATCGTTATGCGGATGATATCCATTACAAGGGCGGCTGCCTTTTGAACGAGAACCTCGGTTGGGGGGCTACCATGTGGGCCTACAGTTCGCGCCCGCCGGACCCGGCCTTGCGGCAGAACTGGTTCGAGATGTGGAAAGAGCGGCTAGAGGCGGAACCTTTCCTGCCCGAACTTTGGCTGCGCCATCAGCGCCGCGACGCCTATTGGAAGCATGGTTCGGTCTGCGAGGATTATTCCGCCATAAAGGCGGCCGTTCTGGCCATCGGCGGATGGGGCGATGCCTACAAGAACGCCGTGCCAGAGCTGGTCGAAAATATCTCTGCCCCGGTCAAGGGTATTGTCGGGCCATGGGTCCATAAATATCCGCATTTCGCTGTGCCGGAGCCGCGTATCGGCTTTCTGCAAGAGGCGCTGCGCTGGTGGGACCGCTGGCTGAAAGATGCTGAGACGGGGGTAGAGGACGACCCGGCTGTAAGGCTTTACCTTATGGATGGTGTACGGCCAGCTACCTGGTACGCAGAGCGCCCGGGCCGTTGGATCGCCGAGCCGGCCTGGCCCGCGCCGGGCGTGGCATGGCAAGACCTGCCCTTGGGCGATGGCGTTCTGGGCAAGGCCGGGGCCTTTGTCACAGCGGTCAAAAGTCCCGCCGATTGCGGGATGGAGGGGGGCGAATATTGCGCCATCTGGCTTGGCCCGGAAATGCCCGGCGACCAGCGCCGCGATGATGCCATGTCGGCCTGTTTCGACAGCGCCCCGATGGCCGAATGCGATATCGTCGGTGCGCCTACGGTCACGCTGCGCCTTTCGGCGGACAAGCCCGTGGCGCAGATTGCCGTCCGGCTCAACCATGTCCATCCTGATGGCGCCTCGACCCGGATCACCTGGGGTGTGCTCAACCTGACCCATCGCCATAGTCACGAGACCCCCGAACCGCTGGTGCCGGGTGAAGAGGTGGAGGTGACCGTTTCGCTCGATCACATCGCCTACCGCTTGCCAGAGGGGCACCGGCTTCGCCTTGCCGTATCCTCGGCCTATTGGCCGATGATTTGGCCCGCGCCAGAGGCGGCGACCCTGACGCTCAGTGCAGGGCGGTTGGCCTTGCCGCTGCGGACCTTGCGCGCCACGGCGGATGAGGTAACTTTTCCGCCCCCGATCACCGCGCCAGCCCTTGCCCGGCGGGAGATCCGCGCCGAATCGCACCTTCGTAAAACCGAGATCGACCGGCAGACTGGCGAGGTTATTTTGCGGATCGAGGATGATTTTGGCGAGTACGAGAACCTTGAACATGGTGGCATAGCCGGTTCAATTGCCCGAGAAATATGGAAAATTCACCCTGATGATCCGCTTTCCGCCACCGGTTCGGCCCATTGGACAGAAGTTGTGGAACGAAATGGTGCACGCCTGACGACACAAACGCGTTGCAAGATGTGGTCGGATAGCGCAAACATTCACCTTGAGGCGGAATTGGAAGCATTTGAGGGGACAAAGTCGATTTTGACAAAGACCTTTGAATTTGTCGTCGCACGCGACAATATCTGAATTAAGGACGGGTGCGCAGGTTTGCCTCAGGGTATAAAAAAGTTCTTTGCGATTGGGGCAAAAATTGCCAAAGCTTTTCCAATCAACAAGAAAAACGAACAACTAGGGAGATGACATGAAAGACGATCTTGCTAAGCTTATCAGCTTTATCGACGCGGGCGGCCTGAGCCGGCGGTCATTTATGACCCGCACGGCGGCCTTTGGTGCCACCGCGGCGGTTGGCGCCACCTTTGCCGCGGGCAAGGTGATGGCGGACGAGCCGAAAAGGGGCGGCGTGCTGATCGTGGGTCTTGGCGGCGGTGCGACCACCGACACGCTCGACCCCGGCCCGGCACCAAGCTCGGTCCCCGGCATGGCGAACATGCAGTGGGGCGAAACGCTGGTTTACGTGACGCCGGATGGCGGCATCCAGCCGCGCCTGTGCGAAAGCTACAGCGCCAACGAAGATGCGACCGAATGGACCTTTGTCATTCGTCAGGGCGTCAAGTTCCATGACGGCACCGAGATGACGGCAAATGACGTCCTTCAGACTTACAAGCGTCACAGCGACGAAAATTCGCAGTCGGCCGCACTGGGTATCATGAAGGGTATCGCCGACATGTCCGTCGACGGTAACAACCTGACGCTCAAACTGACCACCGGCAACGTCGACCTTCCCTATCTGCTGGGGGACTATCACCTTGTCGTGCAGCCGAACGGTGGCTTTGACAATCCGACTGCCGCAATCGGCACCGGGCCTTACAAGCTCGTCTCTGCCGAAATGGGCGTGCGTTACGTGTTCGAACGTTTCCAGGAAGACTGGGATCAGAACCGCGGCTTCTATGATGGTGTCGAGATCATCGTGATCAACGATTCCACCGCGCGTAACGCAGCACTGCAGTCCGGTCAGGTCCACATGATCAACCGTGTGGAAACCAAGGTTGCCAAGCTTCTCGGTGGCACGGCGGGTATCACCGTCACCAACACCTCGGGCCGTGGCCACTATGTGTTCGTCATGTTCACCGACACGCCGCCCTTCGACAATAATGACCTGCGTCTGGCGCTGAAATACTCGATCAACCGCCAGGAAATGGTCGACAAGATCCTCGACGGCTATGGCAGCATCGGTAACGACACGCCGATCAACGCCGCCTATCCGCTGTTCGACGACTCGCTGGAACAGCGCCCCTTCGATCTGGAAAAAGCCGCCGAACACTACAAGGCCTCTGGCCATGACGGCAGCCCGATCGAGCTTTACGTGGCCGAGGCCGGCTTCCCCGGTGCAACCGACGCTGCAACCCTCTGGGCAGCTTCGGCAAACTCTGCCGGTATCCCGCTGACGATCGTGAAGGTGCCGGATGACGGCTACTGGTCGGATATCTGGAACGTCAAGCCCTTCGTCGCCAGCTACTGGGGCGGCCGTCCGGTGCAGGACCAGATGTACTCCACCGCCTATCTGTCGACCGCGGAATGGAACGACACCCATTTCCGTAACGAGGAGTTCGACGCGCTCTTGCTGCAGGCGCGCGGCGAAGCCGATCCGGCAGTCCGCAAGGAGCTTTATGGCAAGATGGCCCGGATCATGTGGGAAACCGGCGGTCTGGTCTGTCCGATGTTCAACGACTTTGTCGAGGCACATTCTGACGCGGTCGGTGGCTGGATCTCCTATCCGAACCAGGAAATGATGAACTTCCTTGCGCCGTCAATGACCTGGATGGCCTAGACTTTCTGAA
>JBARVM010000510.1:0-7191 GCA_049646265.1 Paracoccaceae bacterium | reverse complement strand
AGCGTAGGGTGCGTACTCGCACGCTCCTTCCCTCCGCCATCGGTGCGGAAAACCTTCCCCCCCTCACTTCCCCAACCGGTAATCCCGGAACGCCCGCCGCGCTTCCAGTTCCTTCTTCTCCGCCGCCGCCTTCTGCCGCGCCTCGCGGGTGTCGGTCTCGGTGATGGCGGCGTCGAGGATTTCGCGGGTCAGTGATGTCATCTCCTCCTCCGCCGTCGGCGCGTATTGCACATCCTCGGGCCCGGTCACCAGCCCGGCGAGGCGCGCGAGCATGAAGGTGCGCAGGACCGCGTTCATCCGGCTCAGATGCCCCATCCCCATCGCCCGGAAAAAGGCCACCACATCCTCATCCAGCCGCAGCGTCACCTTGACCTTCCTCGGCACGGCCGGCCCCGCGGCAATCGCCCGCCAGCCATGGGGCAGGCGCAGCGAGTCGTTCAGCCCCCAGCGCAGGTCCTCCTCCAGCCCGCGCATGGTTTCGGCCAGCGCGTGGTAGGCGGCGGCGCGGTCCTTGTCGGTGCGGGTGGTTTTTGCTGTCGGGCGGGTCATGCTGGCCTCTGATCGTGGGCTGCTGATCTTGGCACGGGGCGGGTAAAGCGCCGGTTTCCGGGCCGCGCGCCCCGTCGGGACGGATGCCATACGCGCGCCATACGCGAAAGTGACGGCGGCGGGACGCCGATAACCGCTGTCGGTTATGGCATAACGGCGGCAAAGCGATTAGATGGGGGGCATGAGATATGTACGCCCCATCCCCGCCTTTCTGGCCCTTCTTCTGGCGCTTTTTGCCAGCCATTCACCCGCCGTCGCGGCGCCCATTCCCTTGGCTGATCTGTCGACCTATCTCAGCGGTCTTGGCACCGCAGAGGCAGAGTTCACCCAGATCAATTCCGACGGTTCAGGCTCCAAGGGCAAGGTCTTTATCGAACGGCCGGGGCGGATGCGGTTCGAATATGCCAAGCCGGACAAGACGTTGGTTCTGGCCTCCGGCGGGGCGGTGGCGATTTTCGATGCCAAGTCGAACCAGCCGCCAGAGGAATATCCGCTGAAGCGCACGCCGCTTAACCTGATCCTCGGGCGGCGGGTCAATCTGGAAACCGCGAAGATGGTGGTGGGTCACCGGGAAGAGGGCGCCTTGACGCTGGTTCTGGCGCAGGACCCCGAACATCCCGAATATGGCACGCTGGAGATGGGTTTTGCCGCCAATCCGGTGCGTTTGACGCAATGGGTGGTCACCGATGGTGCTGGGGCGCAAACCATTGTCTTGCTTGAGAAAATGATAGAGGGGAAGCGTTACCCCTCGTCCATGTTCTCCATCCCGCTGGAGCGTAACAAGCACAAGTCGCCCTAAGGGCGGCCGCGCCCGTCAGTTCTTGCCGCAAGAGATCAGCTGCATCTGGTAACGCTCGGCCCGCGCGCCCACCTCCGCAGCGACGTTGATAAGCCAGCCCTTGCTGTTGTGGCTGCCACGCGCATAGCCGGTCAGCCCCTCGTGATAGGCCAGATACTGGTTCTCGGCGTCATATTTGGAGATGCCCAGCTTTTCCGCGCTGCGATCCATATACCAGCCCATGAAATCGGTCGCATCGTCGATCCGGTTGCGGCGGGCGCCCATGCGGCGGGTAGCGTGGCGGTAATCATCCCAGGTGCCGTCGATGGCCTGACTGAAGCCATAGGCAGAACTGGCCCGCCCTACCGGGATGATCCCCAGCGCGAACTTGTGCGGCGTACGGGCATTGCCGATGAATTTCGACTCTTGATAGATGGTCGCCATCTGCACATGTACCGGCACGCCCCAACGCGCCTCGGTCCTCTTCATCGCCTTCCAGAAATGCGGCCGCTGCGCCAGAATAGAACAGGCGTCATCCAGATTGCGCGGCGCGACATTATCGCCGCCACCACAGGAAACCAATGCCAGCAACACCAATAGGCGAAGGTATTTCGTCATGCTGTCTGTGCCTGTCTGCTCTTATTCTTTGGACCCAGCTTACAAAGTTTTTGGCGGCGGGGGAATCCCATTCACGCGCTTTTCGGCCACCAAATGCCCCCGGACTGTCGGCTAACACTTCACAGACTGTTTCCGGCTTCGATGAAACCTCAGTTGGACAAAT
This sequence comes from Paracoccaceae bacterium, assembly GCA_049646265.1. Classification (GTDB taxonomy): domain Bacteria; phylum Pseudomonadota; class Alphaproteobacteria; order Rhodobacterales; family Rhodobacteraceae; genus TMP-24. The sequence goes on along the minus strand of JBARVM010000510.1, from coordinate 5,083 downwards.
GTTCCAATTCGGGCTTATGAATGGGCCAAGGGCTGGAAGACATGTTAAAGACACACGCGAAATATCATCTGGGGCAGGTGCTCCGGCATCGAAAGCATTCCTTCAGGGGTGTGGTTTTCGATGTGGATGCGATCTTTGCCAATACGCAGGAATGGTATGACGCCATTCCCGAAGACAGTCGCCCGTCCAAGGAACAGCCCTTCTATCACCTGCTGGCGGAAAACAGCGACAATTACTATGTCGCCTATGTGTCGGAACAGAACCTCTTGCCCGACTACTCCGGGGAGCCGGTGACCCACCCCGACCTGCCCGACATGTTCGGTGACTTCGAGGATGGGGTCTATCCGCTGCATTTCCAGCTGAACTAGTAACCCAGGGCGATACCGTCCTTGCGCGGGTCGGAGCCGCCGATCAGCACGCCCCGCGCATGATCGATCCAGATCGCCTGAGACCCGCCAAGCGGCGTGTAGGGCGTGGTGATCTGATGGCCAAGGGCTGCCAGTTCGGCGCGGACGGCGGGTGCGTAGCCGCGTTCCAGCTCCAAGCCCTCTGGCCCGCCGAAAGAACGGGGGGCATCCATCGCCTCTTGCAGATCCATGCCATAGGTCAGGATATTGGTCAGAAGGCGCGCATGGCCGGTTGGCTGGTAATGGCCGCCCATCACCCCAAAGGGCATGATCACCCGACCATTCTGACGGACCATGCCGGGGATGATCGTATGCATCGGCCGCTTGCCGCCCGCGGCCTCGTTCGGGTGGTCCTTGACCAGTGAAAAGCCTGCGCCACGGTTCTGGAAAAGAATGCCATAGCGGTCAGAGGCGAAGCCCGAACCAAACCCGTCGAAGATCGAATAGATCAGCGACACCGCCATCAGATCGCGGTCCACCACGGTAATATAGACGGTGTCGCGGTGCATCGCCTCTGCCGGGCGGGGCAGGGAGGCTGTGGCCCGCGTCGGATCAAAACTGGCGGCAAGGCGGCGCGCGGTCTGCATGTCCAGCATTGTCTCTGCCCCCTTGGCGCTAGCTGGGTCGGCGATGAGCCGGTTACGCTCCATATAGGCGAGCTTGGCCAGCTCCGCCTCCAGATGGGCGCGGGCGCTGCCAAAGGGGTCGAGGCTGGCCAGATCGAAACCGGCCAGCATGTTCAAAAGCAAAAGCGCCGTGGCGCCCTGGCCGTTTGGCGGATGTTCCAACACCTCGAAACCGCCCCAATTGCCGGCGATGGGCTGGGTGTAAAAGCTGCTGGTCGCCTGCAGATCCTCGGCCGTATGCGTGCCCCCGAGCGCGCGGAGCGAGTCGACAAGATCCGCGCCGACGGGGCCATCGTAGAAACCCGCACGGCCTTCGCGGGCGATACGTTCCAGAACCTCTGCCTGTTCTGGCGCACGAAAGAGCGTGCCAGTTACCGGAACTTTGCCATCGGGCAGGTAAAAGCGCCGCGCCGCGCCCTTCAGCCGGGGCGCATCGTCGGCCCAGTCAAAAGCGACGCGCGGGGCGACCGGAACCCCCTGTCGCGCATAGGCGATAGCCGGAGCCAGAAGGGTAGGCAGGCCAAGCCGCCCCCAGTCTTCCGACAGGCGGCAAAAGGCATCAACAGCGCCGGGCAGAGTCACGGACTCGATCCCTTCGGGACTGAGGCGGCGCGACCCGGCGGCGCGCAGGCTTTCGGCGTCAAGCCCGGCTGGCGCCCGGCCAGATCCGTTTAGCCCGATCACCCGATCCTCTCCCGCCGGGCTGAAGAGCGCAAAACAATCCCCCCCAAGGCCGCACATCGACGGTTCGGCAATATTCAGGATCAGGGCCCCGGCAATGGCCGCATCCATGGCATTGCCGCCGGATTTCAGCAATGAGAGCGCCACTTCGGCGGCCAAAGGGTGAGAGGTTGCGCACATGCCGTTGCTGGCAAAGACTGTGGAACGGCCAGGCAGGTGAAAATCACGCATCTTTACCCCCATGATTGCCGCAGACTAGGCGGCGGCAAAGGGTTTGGAAAGAGCATGTCGGGGCAAGGTCAGCCCGGCTTGGGGGGGCGTCAGGCGGTAGCAGCCTGCTGTTCACTTTCCAGCGGGACACAGAAACTCAGCCGGTTCTTGTCGGCGATACGGGCGTAGTCAAGATTGGTGGTCATCGCCCGGATCAGCGCCCAGCCCCAGCCGCCTTCCGGCAGGTTTTCGATTGATTGCGGCTCTTGCGGCAGCGCCCCGTCTGGCAGGCTCAGGTTGGGCATGGGGCAGCCAAAATCCTCCACCTGGCAGACCAGCGCATCACCGTTGCGCCTCACCGACAGATACACCAAGCCCCGGTCCTGCCCGGCATAGGAATGTTCGACAACATTGTTCAGCACTTCGGCCAGGGTCAGTTCCAGGGATCCGGCGTCGGCCTGGGTGATCTGGCGGGCAAAGCGCGCCACCGCGCGGCGCAAGACTTGTCGTACCTCCGCCTCCTCGGCGCCAAAGGTGAATTCTACGGAATCCTCAGAATGTTGTGGCGCATGAACGGCCATTCGCACTTTCCTATTGGGCTGACAGGAGTGGGGCCGAAGCATGGATGGTAAAGATGCGGTCCATCCGCGTCATGTGAAAGACCTTGCTGACCGTGGGGGAAAGAGCCGCCAGTTCCAATGTGCAGTTGGGGGCCAGAAACTTCATCACCGCCACGATCGCACCCAACCCGGAACTATCGACAAAGCTGACACGTTCCAGATCAAGGATGACGCGGCCACTTTTAGCCCCCGCGATCTCGCGCATCTTGTCTTTGAACAGAATGGCGACCGCCGCATCAATTCTGTCATCCTCGACCCGGACGACATGTGCGTCGCCGGCATAGGCTTCGGTCAGATTCATCCCGCGCTCCCTCTTCAGGCTTTCGCCCAAGGCTAGAGCGCACATCTTACCAATCCGTAACCGAATGCCCGTAAGCTCTGATATTTTCGCCTACCCGCCGCAGGGGCGCCGCGCTATGCTCGGCCATTGACCAGAAAAGAGGCGGCGCATGCCGAACTATCCAGAACTTGCAGCGGTAATCGCCAGCCTGACCGAGGGAGAGACTGACGAGGTTGCCCTGATGGCGACCGTCGCCTGCGAGGTGCACCATTCCGATGCGCGGTTCGACTGGACAGGCTTTTACCGGGTGGTGGCGCCGGATCTGTTGAAGATCGGTCCCTATCAGGGCGGACATGGCTGCCTGGTGATCCCCTTTTCGCGCGGTGTTTGCGGGGCCGCCGCCCGCAGTGGTCAGGTGCAGCTGGTCGATGACGTGACCGCCTTTGACGACCATATCGCCTGCGCGACCTCCACCCGGTCAGAAATCGTGCTGCCGGTCTTTGGCGCGGCGGGTCGGCTGATAGGCGTCTTCGATATCGACAGCGATCAGCCAGTGGCCTTTGACGCGGCCGACAAAGAAGGGCTTGAAGCCATCCTGCGGCAGGTTTTCGGCAGGCTTTAGGCTGCGGCCGCCTCGACAGTACCCGGATCCCGTGACAGGATAGCGGAATGGCAGATGATACGCCCCAGACCCTGCCCCTTAAGGGAAGCTGCCACTGCGGTGCCGTGCGCTTTCTTCTGCATGCGGCGCCAAATCCGGTCCTGACCTGCCATTGCAGCCAGTGCCGCAAGACCAGTGGCCATCTTTGGGCCGCATCCTCCGTGCCGCGTCCGGCGTTTGAACTGACCGGGGCGGAAAGCCTTTCGTGGTACCGATCCTCTGCCAAGGCGCAGCGCGGCTTTTGCCGCGATTGCGGCGCCAGCCTCTTTTGGGACCATCAGGACGAAAGCAACATGTTCTTTGCCCCCGGCGCGCTCGACAGTGCCGCGGACCTGCCCATCGGGGCGCATATCTTTACCGAGGATGCGGCGGACTATTACCGCTTTGTCGGGCAGCCGCCGCGCCCCGATCAGCCGCCGCCCGCGCGGCTCGACTGTTCGTGCCTATGCGGCGATGTCGCCTTTTCCCTGCCCGGCCCGGCGGGCGAGGTTACCGCCTGCCACTGCAGCCAGTGCCGCAAACTGTCGGGCTATTTCGCCGCCTCTTTCGACGCCGATCCAGCCAGCGTTACCTTTCACCAAAAGCAAACTCTGGCCGAATATGAAACCGCGGGCGGCGGAGCCAGAGGCTTTTGCCGCCGCTGCGGGTCGAGCCTTTATTTCCGCGCGGCCAATGGCGATTTCTCGGTAGAGGCAGGGGCGGTAAACGGGCCGACCGGCGGCCGGCTGACCAGCCATATCCATACCGAAAGCTGTGGCAGCTATTACCATATTGACGGCGATCTGACCGATAGCAGGGGTTAGGCCGGTCGGCGCCTGCTGGGCACCCAGGCATAGCCGTTGGCGCAAAGGATATAGGCCTCTATCAGCCCATGCGGCTTTGCTGTCGGCTCTTGCAGAATAACCGCGTCATCACGGGTGCGGGCGCGGGCGACCGCCTCGTCCGGGTCCGTCTCATAAAGACGAAATTCGGCCCCGCCGCCACGGACCCCGGATTCCGGAACCAGCGACAAGAGCGGGTTTTCCGCATAGGTCGCATCGACATGCAGCTGGAACACTTGGCCGTGATAACACATGATGGCGAAGTTGGCCGAGAGCCGGTGCGCCGTCATCCCGAAGACATCGCAGAGAAAGGCGGCCTCTGCCTTCACATCGCGCACGAGGATATTCAACCCGATGCCGGACAAAGAGCGGCCAAAATCATCAGGTGATAATGTTTCGAAATCCATGTGCTGCCCCTGATCAGCCACTTGTCACCGGCCTGGGTCCAAACTAACCAAGGTAGCAGTGGCACACAATCATATTGGGATAGCACATGGCGGATGTAATTCTTCTGGACGGCGGCATGGGACAAGAGCTGGTCGCCAGATCCGGCGACAGGGCGACACCGCTTTGGTCGACACAGGTGATGATCGACCATCCGGGACTGACCCGGTCGGTTCATGCCGACTATTTCGCCGCCGGCGCCACAATTGCCACGACCAACACCTATGCCATTCACCATGACCGGCTGGCCAAGTTCGAACTCGACCATCTGTTTGGTGACCTGCATGCGCGGGCTCTGCAAGAGGCACGAGAGGCGCAGGCAGCGCATGGTTC
>JBARVM010000509.1:0-2713 GCA_049646265.1 Paracoccaceae bacterium | reverse complement strand
GCATGCCTTCATCCTAGGGATTGCGCTGAACGAAGCCTCCGCCACTGCCGCGCCGCTGGCGCTTTGGGAAGGCAGCCACAAGATCATGGCCGAGGCTTTTCGCGCGCGCCTGGCGGGCCATCCGCCGCAGGTTTGGGGTGATACTGACGTGACAGAAGCCTATCAGGCCGCACGGCGGCAGGTCTTTGCGCACTGCCCGCGCCGCCTGCTGCCACTAGAGCGGGGTATGGCGGTGCTGCTGGACAGGCATCTTCTGCATGGTGTCAGCCCCTGGCAAGAGGGGGCGACAGCGCCATCCGAAGGGCGGGCCATCGCCTATCTGCGGCCCGCCTTCGCCACGGCAGCCGAATGGCTGGCAGGGTAGTTCCGGGATATCGGTGTCAGGTCAACGTGGTGCAAAAAAGCGGTCTGATCAGCCGACAATGCCTTGCGTCTTGCGATGCGCGTCAAGCCGCGCCTCCATCCGGGCGGCACGCCCGCCACGCCGATGAGCCAGAAGCGGCGCGCGGCCGGGCAGTTCGGCCATGATCGCGCGGCGTTGATCATTGTCCATCCGGCTCCAACTGGTGATTTCGTCGATGGAGCGGAAACAGCCAAGGCAGATCCGTTCGGTCGGATGAATCGTGCAAAGCTTGACGCAGGGGCTGTCCACCTCGTCTCGCTTCCAGACATTGTCGGTAAAGTCACGCATGTCGCCCGTCACTCTTGCCGCCTCACATGCCCGATCCGGTCGAGCGCTCCTTGCAGGATAAACCCTGCGGCCACATGGTCTATCACCTCAGAGCGACGCTTTCGTGACGTATCCGCCTCAAGAAGGACACGTTCTGCGGCAACTGTGGACAGACGTTCATCCCAGAATGCGATGGGCAAGGGGCTGAGTCGCTCCAGATTCCGTGCGAAAGCCCGGGTCGATTGGCAACGGGCCCCTTCGCTTCCGTCCATGTTCAAAGGCAGGCCAAGCACCAGCCCGACGATCTCGCGACGCTGCACTATGTCAAGAAGTTCCGCAGCATCGAGGCTGAACTTCACGCGCCGGATCGTCGAAAGGGGCGAGGCGACGGACCGCTGCCGGTCGCTGACCGCAAGGCCGATGGTCTTTTCCCCAAGGTCGAGCCCGACAAGCCCGCCATAGTCGGGCAATAGACGTGCAAACTCGGCAATATCCGTCAGGATCATTGGCCTTCCCCCTGGGCCGCGGCCCGGACAGCGGCCAAAGCTTCGGCATCGCCGCCAAGTGCCGCCTCTGCCGCGGCAAGTGCGGCCTGAACGCGGTCTTCCTGGCCGAGAACGACCAAGGCCCGTACCAGCTGCGCCCATTCTGCCGCCGATCCACCCCCTGCCATCAGACGTTCTTCCAGACCGTTCACCATACCGGCAATCATCGCTGCGCGCTCCTCGGCGGTCTGACCCTCCGCCCCTGTAATGTCTGCCGCAGTTGGCCCCCGAAGTGCGGGGTCAAGTGCCGCAGGTGGCTGATAGTCGGTCCCGGCAGCAGCGGCGAGCGCGGGCATCTCTGCCGCCAGAAAGCTGACCCAGGGTGCCTCTGGCGGGCTCTCCTGCATCAGGCTGTTCCAGATGGCAAAGGCGAGATCGGGCCGCCCGGTCTGTGCTGCGGACAGGCCCGCATAGAACCGTGCCGTGCCATTGGCCGGATCGAGCGTCAGCGCATGGGAAATCGCCGCATCCGCCGCCGCTGTTACCTGATTGCCCGCCGCAAGGATCAGCACGTCGGCAAGGGCCGCGTAATCCATGGCGGTTGCCTCGGCACCCAGTGCCGCGTTCAGCGCCTCCTGCGCCCGCGCGGCGGCGGAGAAATTGCCAAGCGTCCGCTCATTGCGCGCCAAAAGCCGCAAACCTTGCAGATCGCCCGGGTGGGCGACAACCGCCTCGCGGAGCTTGTCCATCAGGTCGGCATAGGCGGCATCTGGCGGCGGCAACGGCCCGCGCGCCTTTTCCGCCATGGCTTCGGCGGCCTTTTGGTCGGGACGCGCCGCCTTCAGCGCCTCGGCAGCGGCCAGCCGTGCCGCATGGGGCACATCGGGATAAAAGGGCGCGCCGATCCATGCGTAAAGCCCGGCCGCCCCTAGAATGACCAATATCGTCAGGGCCAGAATCGGCGCCCGGCCGCCTGACTGCACAGCCGTTGCGCTGCCATCACGATCCATGCGCCGGTCAAGGTCCAGTATGCGGCGCTTTATCTCGATCCGCGCCAGAGCCGCCTCTTCCTCCGACAGGATCTTGCGGCTGACGTCACTGTCCACCTCGGCGAGCTGCGCCTTGTAAAGCGCAAGATCGGCCTGTCCCTCGGTAGCCCCTTCGCCCGCGGCACGCCATAGCGCGCGGCGGATCAGATAGATCGCCGCCAACAAAAGCCCTGCGGTGATGGTCAGAAAATTCATCGCCCGTTCCTACGCGTTTTTTCAACGCACCTCGACGCCGAAATAGGGCTTTTGCCCCGCCCATGTAACCCCCTGCATGTCCTGGCTCACGAAAAACCGCCGCATTACGAATGCCCTTCTTTGACAAATCGGCGCAGATCGACGCCCATGTCGTTTTTGGAACAATTGCGGCGTATGGCGACCAGTCGGACCGCGCGCGCCACTTCATGTCACAGATCAATAGCACTAAGGTTACCAAACTGGATTCGGAGGGCCCTGCCGATGTCGCTAAAACGCTATTCCGCCTTTGCCATCGCCCGCGCGGCGATAAGCTA
>JBARVM010000508.1:0-2118 GCA_049646265.1 Paracoccaceae bacterium | reverse complement strand
CTCAAGGCCCTGTCGCTGATCCTGAGCTATCCCTCGCAGGAGCTGCAGGGCGCGATGCCTGAAATCGGCGCCATCCTTGGCGCCGATCCCCGCATCGCCGCCGATACACGGGCCGCCCTGCGCAACTTGGCCGACGGCTTCGCCACGGCTGATCTTTACGACCAGCAAGAGCGCTATGTGATGCTTTTCGACCGGTCGCGCACGCTGTCGCTAAACCTCTTCGAGCATGTCCACGGCGAAAGCCGGGACAGGGGCGGCGCGATGGTCAGCCTGATCGAGACCTATCGGGCTGGCGGGTTCGAGCCCGCCACCTCGGAACTGCCGGACCACCTGCCGGTACTCTTGGAATTCCTGTCGATGTGTCCCTTCGCTGACGTACAGGAAACCTTGGCGGACGCGGCGCATATCCTTGACGCTCTTCACGCCCGGCTAGTCCGGCGCGAAAGCGGATATGCCGCCGTGTTCGCCGCTTTTTCCCAGATTGCCGATACAAAGGCAGATGCCGATGCGGTGGCCGAGATACTGGCCCAGCCGGACGACGACCCGACCGACCTTGCGGCGCTTGATGCCGTCTGGGAGGAAAGCGAAATCACCTTTGGACCCGACCCCAATGCTGGCTGCCCGCAGGTTCGCGACATGTTGGCCGCGATGGACCAGCCGCGCGCGCCCGCCGCAAACGCGCCGCACCTGAGTGACGTAAGGAGATAGAAATGCATGAATTCCTGTTCGGGATATATCCCTACATCGCCCTGTCAGTCCTGCTAGTCGGATCGGTTGCGCGCTATGAGCGTGATCCTTTCACCTGGAAAACATCGTCGAGCCAGCTTTTGCGACGCAGGCAGCTGATTATCGGGTCGGTGTTGTTTCATGTCGGTGTGCTTGTCATCTTCGTGGGCCATCTGGTCGGTCTTTTGACCCCTATCGCCATCTTTGATGCGGTTGGCATCAGCCATGGGGCCAAACAGCTTCTGGCGGTCATCGCCGGTGGCATTGCCGGTGTCATGGCGTTGGTCGGGGGCGTGATGCTGTTTCACCGGCGATGGACGGACGCGAGAATTCGCAAGACCTCCAGCTTTGCCGATATCGCCATTTTGGCGCTGTTGATTGCCCAACTTCTTCTTGGACTGGGAACGATCTTCGTCTCGCTTCAGCATCTTGACGGGCATGAAATGACCAAGTTCATGGCGTGGGCGCAGATGATATTTACCTTCAGGTCCGGGGCTGCCGCGCAAATTGCCGACGTTGCGCTTGTGTTCAAAGTGCACCTTTTCCTTGGTCTGACCATTTTTCTGGTGTTTCCGTTCACCCGGCTTGTCCACATGCTTTCGGTGCCGATCCGCTATGTCACACTGCGGCCGGGCTACCAGATCGTGCGCTCGCGCCGCGGTCGCAGGCTTGAGGAGCGCCGCCGCGACTTTGACAGCCGGCAGGCCAAGAGCGGCCCGAAATCCACCACCCCGGCGGAGTAAGCAAAATGAACGTGGCTCTCTTTCCCGACGTTGTGGTGAACGGCGAAACTATCCACGCGGCGGCAATCGCGGCCGAGGCGCAGAATCACACAGCGCCGAAGGACAAGCCGGGTATTGCCTGGCGCAAGGCCGCACAGGCGCTTGCGATCCGCGCGTTGCTTTTACAGGAGGCGAAGCGACGCGGGCTGACACCCGACCCGCTCGAACTGGCGCCGGGGCAATTCGAGACCGGTGACGAGGCCCTGATCCGCGCCCTTCTCGAGGAGGCGCTGGTGATCGCGCCTGTCAGCGAGGGGGCCGTGCGCGCTGAATGGACAAAAGATCCCGCCCGCTATCGATCGCCGCCGCTTTGGGATGTCTCTCATATCCTGTTTGCCTGTGATCCGCGCGATGAGGCTGCGTGCGCGGCTGCCGAGGCACGGGCCGTAGACCTGCTGGCGCGGCTTGACGGGGATGCCAAGGGCTTTGCCGACGCAGCGCGTGTCAGCGATTGCGGGTCTAAAGCCTCGGGCGGTCATCTCGGGCAGCTTGGCCCCGGCGACACCGTACCGGAATACGAGGCGGCCGTGCGCGCCCTCGCCGAAGGTGGCATGAGCCAGCAGCCGGTTTTTTCACGTCACGGCTGGCATATCATCCGGCTGAACGCCAC
>JBARVM010000507.1:0-5516 GCA_049646265.1 Paracoccaceae bacterium | reverse complement strand
GGCTCTTGCCAGTCGGCCAGATAGCGGCGGGTCACCGGTTCGGACAGGCTGGCGGGCACCGGTTGCAACGAGACGACACAGGGTTGAACCACATCGGCGGTCAGCTGCGCCTCCAGCAGAAAGTCGGACCGGCCGGCGGGGCGCAATTCTCCTGCAAAGGAAAGTTTCGGCAGATCGAGCAGCCCCAAGGCCCTGGCCAGTGCGGCGCGTTCCTCGGCCGTGGGCTGCAGCGAAAAGCGGGTCGGCTTGCGTTGTGGCAGGCTGGCGACGCGCAGGGGATGACTGAAGATCGGATCAAACGTCATGTTCAAAGCCCAGGTTTACGGTGAAAAGCCGGATCATGGCCCTACTGGTGCACTTCGGTCCTTGTCGGAACCTGCACCCATGTTGTAAGTCGGATAAAAGCCTTCTTCAGCGAAGGCAAGTATCCGCAATGGCCTTGGGGGCAGCAGTGAGTTTGAAATTGGCTGGAACCGGTGTGCGTTTGGCTGCAATTGCAGTGCTGGCGCTGGCGCTTGGCGCCTGTACTCCGATCTACCGCAATCACGGCTATGTCCCGTCCGACAAGGATCTGGAAGAGGTGGTTGTCGGAAAATCCACGGTTGAGGATGTTGAACTTTCGGTGGGCCGCCCCTCGGCGATCGGGGTTCTGGCCGGGTCTGGCTGGTACTATGTCGGCTCGCGGTTCAAGCAGGTTGGCCCGCGCGCCCCGGTGGAGATTGACCGGCAGGTGGTGGCCATCACCTTTGACGAGGCGGGCGTGGTCGAGAATGTGGAACGGTTCGGCATGGAAAAGGGCGAGGTCGTTGCAATTTCCCGCCGCGTGACCAAGTCGAACGTCAAGAGCATCGGCTTCTTGCGGCAGCTCTTCCAATCCTTGGGCAATTTCGATGCAACCAAGGCGATCAACGGGCCACGCAGTTCCTTGTAAGAGGGGCTTGGGGCTGATGGTGGGTCTTGGCCCGCGCTCCCACGCCCCGGCATGATCAGCGCAGGGCCATACCGGTTTCTTGAGGCCGTAGGACCGGACGATCTGGCACGGGTGCAGAGCTTGCGTGCACGGGTCTTTCGGCATGGTCGGGATGGCGCATCGGGTAGCGCCGATGCGGATGATCACGATCAGCGCTGCCAGCATTTCCTGATCGAGCATGGTGGAAATGGCACAGCCCTTGCCGCCTTTCGCATGATGATTTTGCCGGGGGCAGAGGCTCTGCCGCAAAGCTATAGCGCCGCATATTACGATCTGGCGCCCCTTGCCCAGCTATCCGGTCCTATGGCCGAATTGGGCCGGTTCTGCCTCGCGCCGGGGCTACAGGACCCTTTTCTCTTGCGTTTCGCCTGGGCTGCCATCGCGCGTCAGGCGCTTGCGGCGAATGTCGGTTTTCTTTTTGGCTGCAGTTCCTTTGCCGGGGCCGAGCCGCTTAGCCATGCGGTGGGACTAAACTATCTTTGGCGCCATCATCTGGGCCCTGCCACCTTGCGGCCAAAGGCGTTGCAGCCCGTTGCCCTTCCTGAGGGCGGGGTGGAAGAGACCGCGCCTCTGCCGCCGCTCTTGCGCTTTTATCTGGCCCTTGGTGGCTGGGTGGGGGAGGGGGCGGTCGCGGACCCCGATCTTGACACGTTGCATGTCTTTACCGGTTTGCACCTTGCCGATATTCCGCCCGCCCGGCGCAAATCCTTGTTGGCGCTGGTGTCCCCTGGGGGCTGAGATGAAAAACCCCGGCCGATGGCCGGGGCAGAGAATGGTGACAAAAGGGGGCCGGATCAGCCGCGCGAACGACGCCCGCCGCGACGGCCCGAGGTGGCGCCGGAGGCCGCTGCCGAGGCTTCGGCAAAGGTGGCGCCGGCGGTGACCGCCTCGATAACCTTGGAAAAGCGGATCCATTCGCCGCCGTTCGGGTCATGGTTCATCAGGAAGTTGGCGGCGCGGATCGCCTCCATCTCGACCTGACGGACGGGGTTCATGATCGCGCTGGTCATGCCGGCGCCGATCGCCATCGGCAGGAAGGCGGCGTTGATCCCGTGGCGGTGCGGCAGGCCGAAAGAGATGTTCGAAGCACCGCAAGTGGTGTTGCAGCCGAGTTCCTCGCGCAGGCGGCGGACCAGGGTAAAGACCTGCTGACCAGCAGCCGCAAGCGCGCCAACCGGCATGACCAGCGGGTCAACCACGATGTCATGCGCCGGGATGCCGAAATCGGCGGCGCGTTCGACGATCTTCTTGGCCACGGCGAAACGCACGTCAGGGTCCATCGAAATGCCGGTATCGTCATTGGAAATGGCCACGACCGGCACGTTATATTTCTTGACCAGCGGCAGAACCAGTTCCAGACGGTCCTCTTCGCCGGTGACCGAGTTCAACAGCGGACGGCCATTGGCCGCGGCCAGACCGGCCTCAAGCGCGCCGGGAACCGACGAGTCAATGCAGAGCGGCACGTCGACCAGCCCCTGAACGATCTCGATCATCCGCGTCATCAGCGGCGGTTCGGTCTCATTGGGGTTGGGGTTGGAGTTGTAGACCACGCCCGCGTTCACATCGAGCACCATGGCGCCGCAGGCAACCTGCTCCAGCGCGTCCTTCTCGACCGTCGAGAAATCGCCGGCCTCCAGCTCTGCCGCCAACTTCTTGCGGCCCGTCGGGTTGATCCGCTCGCCGATAACACAGAAGGGTTCGTCAAAACCGATGACAACGGTTTTTGTTTTGGATTCAATTACCGTACGGGTCATTTTTCACCTTTGGTTTAGATTTTTGCGGCCGGTATGGCCGAGGTTCCGCCATGCTCGATGGCCCAATTTGCGTTTGTCGTAATGCCGCCAAGCGGGAAGAAGTGCACCGATTCAATACCGAAATCGGGGTTTGCAGCCTTGTGGGCAGCAAGTTCACCGATGAATTCATTCGGCTCGTAGGGCAGCAGCAGCTTAGTGACGTCCATCGCGCGTTTTTGCAAGACGCGAAGCGAGGCGCCAACGCCGCAGGCAATGGCGAACTTGATCATGGTCTGCAGTTTGGCCGGGCCCGCGACACCGATATGGACCGGAATGTCGATCCCTTCGGCCTGCAGACGGTTGACCCATTCGATCACCGGCTTCGCCTCGAAACAGAACTGGGTCGCCATGGCCATCTTGGCGTCGGACCGCTGGCTGAATGCTTGCTTCCAGCGCAGAGCCTCCATCACATTGCGGTCGGAACCGTCGGGGTCGATGTCCCTGTTGCCTTCCGGGTGGCCTGCGACATGCAACCGGGTGAAACCGTCAAAAAGACCGGTTTCGATCAGCTGCATGGAATTGTCGAAATCGCCGTGCGGTTTGGACACGCCGCCACCAAGCAAAAGCGCCTGATCGACATTGGCCTCGCCCTTGTAGCGGGCAATCCAGTCGCCAAGCGTTGCCTTGTCCTTGATGATCCGCGCCGGGAAATGCGGCATGACCGGGAAACCTTCGGCGGCGATACGTTTGGCGGTTGCCACCATATCCTCGATCGGGGTGCCCTCGATATGGGCGATGTAGACGCGGGTGCCCTTGGGCAGGATCGCGCGGAAATCCTCGACCTTTTCGGCGGTGCGCGGCATCACCTCGATCGAATAGCCTTTCAGGAAGGCTTCGACCACCTGGCTGTTATCAGCGGTGGCGGTTTCCTTACGGCGGAAATTCAGCAAGGCCATGTCAGATCTCCTTGAAAAAGCGCGGGGTCAGGCCCAGCCGTCATTTGCAATCAGTTGTTTGATGCGCGCCTGGTCGAATTCGGCATCGATGCGCGCGGCTTCGGCGGTTGCGACCGCCTCATCATCGCCTTCGATGGTGAAAGGGTCTGCCTTGCGCCATTCAGCCAGATAGGCGTCGGTGCCAGCCGCGCCGATCTTCATCGCGCAGCGGTCGATGGCCTGTTCAAAACGCTCCGGCAGGGGTCTTTTGACGCCACGCCGACCCTTGCCCACGATGACCTGGGCCGGGATGTCGCGCCAATAAACGATGGTGACTTCTGCCATGACGAATCCTTTGCGTTGCGAGGCCTTGGATAGCGTTCCAACCGCGCCCCATTATGTCGGTTTTCGACATAGCACATGATCAGAGCGACGTCGCGCCGACAACATGAACAAAGTCGAGGTGCCGACGCTTGATTGATCGGGGTACGGCAGCTAGTCTTGTGTCAACTTTGTATCGGAGGGCGTAAAGATGACGCCCATGCGTCCTGGCGGTAAGGGCGCGTTCCCGGAGCCGGTTGAGCCGCGCCATGCCGCCAAACCCAACCAGCCGCTGCTCTATGCGGCGCTGGATCTTGGGACGAATAGCTGTCGGATGTTGATTGCCCAGCCCTTGGGCAACCAATTTCGCGTGGTTGACAGCTTTTCCAAGGCTGTCCAGCTTGGTCAGGGGTTGGAGGCGACAGGGCGGCTTAGCCGCACCTCTATCGCCCGCACCGTGCAGGCGCTGAACATCTGCCGCAACAAGATCGAGAACCTGGGCGTGACGCGGATGCGCCTTGTGGCGACAGAGGCCTGTCGGCGGGCCAAGAATGCGCAGGAGTTTCTGACGCTTGTGCGCCGTGAAACCGAGTTGCCGCTGGAAATTATCCAGCCGGAGGAGGAGGCGCGTCTGGCGGTCATTTCCTGCGCGCCTCTGGTGTCACCCGAGACCGAACAGTTGCTTATCGTCGATATCGGCGGCGGTTCGACCGAACTGGTCTGGATAGATCTGACAGGCGTGGCGCGCCCCGACCGGCAACGCGCGATCATGCGGCTTCATGCGGGCTTTCATCCGCCGCCCGGCGACTTGCCCGCCGCGCGGGTGGTGGACTGGATCTCGGTGCCGCTTGGGGTGGCGACCCTGAAGGATCAGTTCAACGATGTCGAAGATGATGGCGGACGTTTTGCACTGATGAGCTGGTTTTTCGAGGAACAGCTTGCCAAATTCTCCCCCTATAACGCCAGCCAGTCGCGCAAGGGTTTCCAGATCATCGGCACGTCGGGCACCGTGACCACAGTGGCGGCAAGCCATCTGGGGCTGAAACGCTATGACCGGACCAAGGTGGACGGTCTGACCATGACCTCGGACGAGATTGACCGGGTGATCCGCGATTATCTGCAGCTTGGCCCCGACGGGCGCCGGATGGACCCAAGGATCGGCCGCGACCGCCATTCTCTGATCATGTCGGGTGCGGCGATCCTGCAGGCGCTGATGCGCATCTGGCCGACCGATCAGCTTTCGGTGGCGGACCGGGGCCTGCGCGAGGGGCTGCTTTATGCCCAGATGTCCGCCGATGGCGTGATGGAGGAGGGGCCCTATTAGGGCCCAAGCGGGCGAGGGTGGCAAGGCGCGGTGAGGCAGGGCGCGATTGCCCTTGGTACGATGCTTCGCCATTGGACAAGATAGCTTAGAAAGACAAAGGCGGTAACGAAACCAATGGCGAAAGCTCCGACAGCTAACAGCTCTGGCCGCGGGCAGCGGGATCTTCGGGTGCGTGTCAAGACCGCCAAGGGGCGCAAGCTTTCCTCCACCCTCTGGCTCGAACGGCAGTTGAA
>JBARVM010000506.1:0-4470 GCA_049646265.1 Paracoccaceae bacterium | reverse complement strand
CTGATGTGAACTCTCCGGGCGCAGCTATTTCTGATGGCTGTTTTGTCCCGCAGACCACCAGTTCGCCGCTTGTTCAACTTCGCGAGCGCAGCGAACGGCAGTTTCGTGGCACGGCCTGCGGCGACGACACCTGTCGCCAACGTCACCTTTGGGTCGGCCCTGTCCAGGGGTAGCGTCCGGTCCCCTCGAACATACTGCGGTCGATCTGGCGGCGGCAGAGAGCCCAAAGTGTCGGATACTGCATCCGGTACGAACAGCGGCTATTCGATCCATCCCGCATCAGGCCTATGCCCATGCGGATGCCAAATGCGACATTCAGATTAGCGGCTTAACCTGAACAGATACCGCTGGGTCGATACAAAGTCAGGCAAGATGGGCCGGCCGCAAACGGTCAAGCGTCGCCACGCCAGGCGGCGGTGCGGTGACGGATGATGGCGGCGGGACGCGGGGCGGTTGAAATTCGACATTGCCGCATAAGGAAGTGGATTTTTCCCTTGGGCCGGTTCAGTGTGGCGCGCGACAGCCGGTCGGCGCGTGCAGTCCGGTCGAGCATCAACGGGAGAGAGCCTTGACGATCCAGAACCTTAACACGCTGTCCGGTCTTGACGCGCGCCACCATCTTCATGGCAACAGAAATCCGCGCCAGATGGCGGAGAAAGGCGCGATGGTCATCACGGGCGGGCAGGGCATTCGTGTCACCGACGAGGATGGCAAGCAGTATATCGAAGGGTTGGCGGGCCTTTGGTGTGCATCGCTCGGCTTTAACGAGGAACGTCTGGTCGAGGTTGCGCAACAGCAAATGCGCGAACTGCCCTATTATCACGGCTTTTTCGGCCGTGCGCCGGTGCCGACCATCAAGCTGGCGGCAAAGCTGGCCGAGATTACGCCGGCAGGGATAGAGAAATTCTTCTTCGCTTGTTCGGGGTCAGAGGCGATCGACAGCGCGATCAAGATGATCTGGTACTACAACAATGCCAAGGGCCGCCCGCAGAAGAAGAAGATCATCTCCCGGCAAAGCTCTTATCACGGGGTTACGGTGGCCGGTTCTTCCATGACCCGGATTCCGATCAATCAGGAAGGGTTCGATGTGCCGATCCAGCGCTTCCTGCAGGCGGGGAGTTCGCATTTTTACCGCCATGGTGCGCCGGGGGAGACTGAAGAGGCATTCGTCGCCCGTCGTGCAGCCGAGCTGGAAGCGATGATCCTGGCCGAAGGGCCCGAGACGGTCGCCGCCTTCTTCGCCGAACCGGTTCAAGGGGCGGGTGGGGTTTTGCCACCGGCCAAGGGCTATTTCGACGCAATACAGCCGATCCTGCGGAAATATGACATTCTCTTTGTCGTGGATGAGGTGATCTGCGGCTTTGGGCGAACCGGCAATATGTTCGGCGCCGATACCTACAATCTCAAGCCCGATCTTATGACCATGGCCAAGGCGCTTTCAGCCAGCTACCAGCCGATTTCCGCTGTTGGCATGACGCAGGAAGTCTTCGAAGGAATTCAGGAACTTGGCGACGAGAAAGGTTCCTTTGGTCACGGCTTTACCTATGGCGGGCATCCGGTAGCGGCCGCCGTGGCGCTGGAAACGCAAAAAATCTATCAGGAACGCAATATCATTGGCCATGTACAAGCCGTCGCGCCGCGATTTCAGGCGCGGCTGCATGCGCTTGCCGATCACCCCTTGGTCGGAGAGACGCGCGGCGTCGGGCTGCTGGGCGCTGTCGAAATGGTGGCAGACAAGGCGACAAAGGAACGGTTCCCGGCCGCCTTGGGACTTGGGGCGAAAGTGTTCGAGGAAGCCAAGCGCAACGGACTTCTCTTCCGCAATGGCGGCGATCAGTTGATGTTCTGTCCGCCGCTGATCGTCACGGAAAACGACGTGAACGAGATTTTCGACATTCTGAAACATGCGCTTGATCATGTAGCTGCTGGTCTCTAGCAACCAGCGCCCCGCCGAGACGAAGGAGCGCCGAAAAAGCCGGGCGTCGGGCCAATTGTTTCTGGACTTCACCCCTCTGTCAGCTACTCTGAGCGGTGGCATAAGTGCCTTGGGCGGGGAGCTTTGACAAAACATACGCCGGATCGTGATCTGCGGTTCGAAGCTGACTTTTCTGCCGCGCGGTTCAATGATGGCGTGACGGTCAAATTCACGCGCCTTGAACGGCGGGCGCTGGCGTTTTTCAATCAAACGGCCGGTCGTATCGTGACGCGGAGCCAGATCCTTGATGCAGTCAGCGAGCCGGGTTCGGAAAAGAGCGACCGCAGCATCGACTTCCTGATCAACCGTATCAGGGGGAAGCTGGGCGATGTAGCCCATGCCCCACGGTTCATCGGCACCCAATATGGCGAAGGCTATGTCTGGCTCTACTCCACCCGCCAGGTCGTCGCGGACTATTCCAATTTCTTTGCAGTCGTCGGCCCGCTTCTTGGGGTGGATAGCCTGGGTGGAGCGCAGGTTGCGGCGACCGAGTTTGCCCGGATCTTGCTGGCCCATCTGCGCGCCACCCTGCCGCCAGACCGGCAGGTGGCTTTGGCACCGGAGCTAAGCGCCGAGCAGCGCACCTCGGGGCCGATGTTGACGATCCAGCTGGGCTTCTTTCGCGATCAGAGTGGCGCGGAATGCGTGGCCACCGTTCGATGCGGCAAGGGCGATCGGATCATAGAGCTGCAAAGATTTGCTCTGGCTGAGGGGCCGGGTCAGTTTGCGGACCTGTCCGCGCAGTCTCAACGTGTGGCCCGGCGCGCCATAGCCGCCTATTGGCGCGATGCCATCGCTGGTGCCGCCATCGCCAAGCCGCTGACCGTGGCTATCAACGACGATTCGTTGCAGCAAACGCGGAACTGGTCATGGAGCGAGGCAGACAGCAGGCTGCGGCTCATGCGGGCCGAGCGCCCGGACGACCCCGCGATCAAACTGATGTGGTGTGCACATCTGCACGCCAAATATGTCAAGCATGGGATCAAGTTGTTCAAGATGGGCACAGCCACCTGTGCCGAGGATGAGGCCGAGATAGAGCATCTGGTGCTGGAATCGCTCGATTTTGCGCAGGGACGGCCGGAATATGCGGTGGTGGCGGCAAAGCTGCTGTATTTCGTCGATCAGGGCTACCGCGATCTTGCACTTGATCTGGCTTGGCAGGCTCAGCGCGCCGATACGTCGCTGACCTCGACGTTGGCGATCCTTGGGCAGCTTTTAGGATTTACCGGCGATATGGCGGCGGCAGAAACCTACCTGCGTCAGGCTGTCGAGTTGACCGACTACAAAAGCTCTGAACAGGTTTATGCCTATTACATGCTGATACAGGCCTACATGGCCGCCGGGGACCGGGAAAAGCAGGCCGCAGCCGTGCAGCAACTTTACCGTATGCACCCAGCGTTGATGGCGGTCTTTGATCTTTATTTTGTCGATCCTGACAGGCCATCGCTGCGGGCCAGAGCGATGGCGTTGATGACCAACCGCGTGCAGGCGACCGCGATGTTGCGCAATTTCGCCTATCTTTCGGCGCGCCTTTACGGCGATCCGTCACACCGGGAAAACGTGCTTCTTGGGCCGGCCAATCTTTTCGTCAAACGGTTCGGCCCCAAGGTTGTCCCGGAAGAGGCCGCCCGCCACTTGCCGGGCCTGATCCGCGCCTAGGGCGGACTTTCCGCCTTTCAAATAGTTCTGCAACAAACCGCCCCCATGTTCCGGCCTGTCAGGTCGCGGGGGCTTGACGGTTCTCCCAGCTCACTGAGTGGCCGGTCGCCCTGCAGTATTTGCAGATAGTGCAGGGCGATGCCCCGAGGCCCGGTCGATAGCTATCCTGAGTGGCATCGGCCGGGGGGCCCATTTTTAGCATCGGGCGATCGGCGGCTATGAACTTCGTCACCAAGAAATCCGGCTTGGTCCTCCTCCTTGTGGCGGCCGCGCTATGGGCGACCGTTGGAATCGGGGCGCAGCTTGTGCCAACGTCTGCTGGGATATCCTTGGGAATTCCTGCGTTAGCATGAGCAGCGATCGACGGTCCGGTCATTCTGATGGTGGCTTTTCCTGTTCAGGGCACCCGGACCTACCGCGCTGCCCGGTTGAACTCTGCTGGGCTGATCATTTTCGCCATGTCAAACGCGGTGTTCCAGATCGGGCTTTTCAAATGTTTCGTGCTTCTTGGTGTCACCATCACAGTGTTTCTGACTGTCTGCCTGCCGCCGTTCTCGCAATCTGGAACCTTTCCGATGCGCCGACCCTTGCGGCGACGCTCGGCTGTGCGCTTCTGATGATGGCGATGCTGATCCTGTGGCAAAG
This sequence comes from Paracoccaceae bacterium, assembly GCA_049646265.1. Classification (GTDB taxonomy): domain Bacteria; phylum Pseudomonadota; class Alphaproteobacteria; order Rhodobacterales; family Rhodobacteraceae; genus TMP-24. The sequence goes on along the minus strand of JBARVM010000506.1, from coordinate 191 downwards.
TGAGCGTCGCCGCGCGCGTAGACGTTACTTGATGGCGCCGGTTGCCTGCCCCCCCCGGCTGGCTTGACTAGTCCAGAGATTGCCGCAGAGCATGACACAGGCAAAGAGCCACAAGAGTACCGCTTGAGAACCGGATGGGTTCAAGGCGGATCGGGGGGGCGGACCCCGACAGACGCATCGCGCATCTGAGC
>JBARVM010000505.1:0-2801 GCA_049646265.1 Paracoccaceae bacterium | reverse complement strand
TGGCCCCGACCAGATTGACCCGCACAGTCTCGACCGTACCGGCATCGCGGTAGGGGGCGATATCGGCCTCCATCGTTGGCATCCAGTTGCCGAGGAATACGTCCACATCCCCTTCGGCAAGGCCGGTATAGGTGACCGGAACCGACAGAAGCTTGGTTTCTGTTTCATAGCCTAGAGCCTGCATAACGGTCGAAGCTACGGCTGTGGTGGCGGTGATATCCGTCCAACCCACATCGGAAAACACCACCTTGTCGCAGCCCGCGGCGCTGACCTGTGTGGCCGCAAGAAGGGCTGCCGCGGAGGCGGTCAGCAGAGATTGAAGTTTCATCGGATCTCCCCAGTTTTGTTGATTGATGAGTCAATTAAATAAGCTTTCCCCCTTTGTCGCAAGAAAAATCTTGCGCCCTGTCCGGGGGGCAGCGGCGGCCTTTAGCGGCAATGCCGAATCGGGGTAGCCGTCAAGGCCCCGGCATCGCTCAATTTTCCAGGAAAAGGGGGAAACTTGGAAGTGAAATAAGAGGCAAATTATTATTGATTGACGGATCAATAAAAAATGCACTATCCCCGAAAAGAGAGAAGAAAGGTCGAAAATGCCCAAGATCGGAATGGAGCCGATTCGCAAGGAAGCGCTGGTGCGCGCCACGATCCATGAGATTGGCCGCGTCGGTTCGCTGGATGTCACGGTAAGCCAGATCGCCAAACGCGCCGGCATGTCATCGGCGCTGGCCCATCACTATTTCGGCTCCAAGGAACAGATTTTTCTGGCCGCGATGCGCCACGTCCTGACCCTTTACGGGGCAGAGGTGCGTGGCGCGCTTGGCGTATCCTCCACGCCCGGAAAGCGCCTGCAGGCGGTAGTCAGGGCAAATTTCGGCACCAGCAGTTTTCGCCGGGAGGCCATTGGCGCCTGGCTGAATTTCTATGTCCTCGCCCAGACGCAGCCGGAGGCGAAACGCCTGCTGACCATCTATCAATCGCGACTCCACTCCAACCTTTGCCATGATCTTCGCCAACTTATCGGGGACCGGGCGCCATCGGTCGCGCGGGTTGTCGCGGCATTGATCGACGGGGTCTATATCCGCGAAGTGTTGAAAAACGGCGCGCCTGATGGCGCCGCGGCAGCGGAAATGGTGTTGAGCTATTTGGCGCTGGCCTTGGGCACCTCCGGCGAGGCGAACCTGCCCCTGGCAGGGGAATAGGTTTAAGGAAAGGCAATTTCGCCTTGAAAATATTAAACTATCTTACGTTATGTATGGGGAAGTGACAGGATGCAGGCGGATTATGTGATTGTCGGGGCGGGCTCTGCAGGCTGTGCAATGGCCTATCGGCTGGCCGAGGCTGGAAAACAGGTGCTGGTGATCGAGCATGGCGGTTCGGACGCGGGCCCCTTCATCCAGATGCCTGCTGCACTTTCCTATCCGATGAATATGCCGCTTTACGATTGGGGCCTGCAGTCGGAACCGGAACCGCATCTTGGCGGGCGGCGCCTGGTGACGCCGCGCGGCAAGGTCATTGGTGGTTCCTCCTCTATCAACGGGATGGTCTATGTGCGCGGAAATGCCGGCGATTTCGACCATTGGTCGGAAACGGGCGCGGCGGGCTGGTCCTATGCGGATGTCTTGCCCTATTTCAAGCGGATGGAACATTGGCACGGTGGTGCGAACGGCGCTCCAAGCGCCTTTCGTGGCGACAGCGGGCCTTTGCATATATCGCGTGGGCCACGCAAGAACCCGCTCTTTCACGCCTTTGTCGAAGCCGGACGGCAGGCGGGCTATGCGGTGACCGATGATTACAACGGCCAGCAGCAAGAAGGGTTCGGCGCCATGGAGGCGACGATCTGGAAAGGGCGGCGCTGGTCGGCGGCCAACGCCTATCTGAAACCGGCGCTGAAGCGCGAAAACTGCCGACTGGTCCGGGCGCTGGCGCGACGGGTGATCATAAAGGATGGCCGTGCCGTCGGGGTCGAAGTGCGGCGCGGCGGCCAGATCGAGGTCATCGGCGCCAATGCCGAGGTGATCCTCGCCGCCTCGTCGATCAACACGCCCAAGATATTGATGCTGTCAGGGATCGGCGCTGCAGACCACCTGCAAAGCCACGGGATCACGGTTGTCGCAGATCGGCCCGGTGTTGGCGCCAATCTGCAGGACCATCTGGAAGTTTACATGCAGTTTGCTTCGAAACTCCCCATAACGCTTTATAAATACTGGAATATCTGGGGAAAGGCGTTGATCGGCGCGCAGTGGCTTTTCACCGGTACCGGGCTTGGAGCCTCTAACCAGTTTGAAAGCTGCGCCTTTATTAGGTCCGACAAGGGCGTGCCCTATCCCGATATCCAGTACCATTTCCTGCCGATCGCTGTGCGTTACGACGGCAAGGCGTCGGCAGAGGGGCACGGGTTTCAGGCGCATGTCGGGCCGATGCGGTCGAAATCGCGCGGCAAGATCACCTTGCGCTCTGCCGATCCTGAGGAAAAGCCGATCATCAATTTCAACTATATGTCACACCCCGACGATTGGGCGGAGTTCCGCAAATGTATCCGCCTAACCCGCGAAATCTTTGGCCAGGCCGCCTTTGAACCCTATGTCAAACATGAGATCCAGCCCGGTGCGGCGGTCGCCAGCGACGCGGATATCGACGGCTTTATCCGCGAACATGCCGAAAGCGCCTATCATCCCTGCGGCACCGCGAAGATCGGGGCGCGCGATGACAAGATGGCGGTGGTCGATCCTGAATGTCGGGTGATCGGCGTCGAGGGTCTGCGCGTCGCCGACAGCTCGATCTTTCCACGCATCACCAATGGC
>JBARVM010000504.1:0-6417 GCA_049646265.1 Paracoccaceae bacterium | reverse complement strand
TCCCGTTGAAGCGATACGGCTGTTTGGCAATGGATCGGCGGTCTTTTGAGCGGACGGGAGTGGTTGGCGTGGCTCTGTTGCACAAATCCTGTGAGGGATTCATGTTGTGAATCCAGTGTGGTAGGTGACGGCCATGAGCAAACCGACCTCCCCTACCTACAAGACCAAGAATTGGCCTGCCTACAATGAGGCGCTCAAGCGCCGTGGGTCACTGACGATTTGGTTTGATCCCGAGATGACTTGGGATGCCGCGCCGTCCGGCAAGCGGGGCAGATCGCGGACGTTCAGCAACGCCGCGATCCAGACCTGTTTAACAATGAAAGTGCTGTTCGGGATGGCTCTTCGCCAGACGACGGGGTTTGTTGAAAGCCTGCTTCGGTTAACGGGGCTGGACTGGGCAGTGCCTGACTTCAGCACGATCTGCCGACGTCAGAAGACGCTTGCGGTCAACATTCCGTATCGTGGCTCAAAGGGCCCGCTGCATCTCCTGGTCGATAGCACTGGCATCAAGGTCGAGGGGGAGGGCGAATGGAACGCGCGCAAGCATGGTGGTCCCAAACGTCGCGTCTGGCGTAAAATCCACATCGGTATCGACGAACAGACGTTGGAAATCAGAGCTGTCGAGGTCACCGGCAGCAACACTGGTGATGCACCAATGCTGCCCGAACTACTCAACCAGATCCCGCGAGATCAGGAGATTGCCAGCGTGACAGCAGATGGCGCATACGACACGCGCAGATGCCATAATGCTATCGCCGATCGTGGAGCGGCTGCGGTTATCCCGCCGCGTAGAAATGCCCAGCCATGGAAGCCAAGCACCGCAGGTGCCATCGTCAGGAACGATGCGCTCCGCGCATCGAAGTATCTGGGCCGGGCGCTCTGGCGAAACTGGAGCGGCTACCACCGCCGGAGCCGCGTCGAAACCAAGATGCATTGCGTGAAACTGCTGGGCCAGCGCCTCATGGCGCGGGACTTTGACCGACAGGTCGCGGAGGTTCAGGTGCGCATCGCGGTCCTGAATGGCTACACCGCCCTCGGCATCCCGGTCACAAAAGCCGTGGGATGAATCCGCTTGGGGAAAGGGGAGCCTCGTCCGTCAGTCGATTTGTGCAACAGAGTCAACGCGCACAGCCAAGGTTTGCAACGTCCCGCGTTGCAGGCTTTGGGTCAATTTGCGCGGCGTCTGGGGCATCGGTTCTGAACTGTCCAAAGCGCGCGAAGCTTGGACATCGCCGAATTGTGCCGAGAAGGGCGTCATCCGTTTCGGGTACAATTTCGCGGTAGAACATATGCAGAAACCGGACTAAGCAAACGACATGACGTTGCGCCTTTTGCCCCTTGCCGAGACGGTTGACCTGCCTTTCTGGCGGCGGCCTGTGTTTTTGCTCTGTCTGATGGCGGCGGCGATGCCGATTTCTTTTGCGACCTGGTCGGCGCTTTTGAACAATTTCGTGATTGAGGCGGCCGGGTTTACCGGGGTCGAAATCGGTTGGCTGCACACGGTGCGCGAGATTCCCGGCTTTTTGGCCATCGGGGTGATTGCCGTGCTTTTGGTGATGCGCGAGCAGGTTCTGGGCCTGGTGTCGTTGCTTTTGCTGGGCGGGGCCACGGCGGCCACTGCGTGGTTTCCAAGTTTTGGCGGCTTGCTGGTGGTGACCTTGCTGTCGTCGATCGGGTTTCACTATTTTGAAACAGTGAACCAAAGCCTGCAATTGCAGTGGATCGACAAGAAACGCGCGCCGCAGGTGATCGGTTGGATTGTGGCGGTCGGATCGGGCGCGTCTTTGCTGGCTTATGGGTTGATCGTGCTGACCTGGAAGGTGTTTGAGCTGGATTACAACACGGTGTTCATGGCGGCGGGTCTGGTGACGATTGCCATCGCACTTTATGCCGTCCTGGCCTTTCCGCAGTTTGAATCGCCGCATCCGCAAAACAAGCGTATGGTGCTGCGCAAGCGTTATTGGCTCTATTACTTGATGCAGTTCATGTCGGGCGCACGGCGGCAGATTTTCGTGGTGTTTGCGGCTTTCATGATGGTGGAACGCTACGGCATGGATGTGCATGCCCTGACGGCGCTGTTCCTGATCAACTATGTCGCCAATATGATCATCGCCCCGATGATCGGCAATTGGATCGGGCGGTTTGGCGAGCGCCGGATGCTGATCGTGGAATATGCCGGGCTGACGGCCGTGTTCGTGGCCTATGGCGGGCTTTATCTGTTTGAATGGGATTGGCATGTGGCAGCCGGGCTTTACGTGCTGAACCATCTGTTTTTCTCGATGGCCTTTGCGATCAAGACCTATTTCCAGAAAATCGCGGACCCGGCGGATATTGCGCCCACCGCGGCCGTGGCCTTCACGATCAACCATATTGCGGCGGTGTTCTTGCCGGCGGGGCTTGGGTATCTGTGGGTGATCTCACCCGAAGCGGTGTTTGTGCTGGCGGCAGCGATGGCGCTGATATCGCTGTTGCTGAGCCTGTTGATCCCGCGCCACCCCGAGCCCGGCAATGAAACCGTTTTCGCCTTGCGCCGTGCGGCAAAGTCCCAAGCGGCTTGACGTCTGTTGGCCTGAGGGCTAGGCCGCAGGCCAACGCTATATGAGGTTATGCCATGCCCACCTATTCCGCTTTGACCACCCTTACAGGCCAGGATGCCGCCGAAGCGCTGGCCGAAGCGATGGAACGCATGGAGCCGGAGCCGACAGGCGTTGGCGTCTTTGAAATTGAGGATGACAGCGGGCTTTGGGAAGTGGGGGCCTATTTTCTGGAAGCCCCGGATCAGGTGACGCTGGCGCTGTTGGCGGCGGCGTTTGAGGCCAAGCCTTTCGCCTTGTCGGAATTGCCCGAGATCGACTGGGTCGCCCATGTGCGGCGCGAATTGTCGCCGGTCGAGGCTGGGCGGTTCTTCGTTTATGGCAGCCATGACGCTGATAAGGTGCCAAGCGATCCGGCCCGCGTGCCGCTGCAGATTGAGGCGACGGTGGCTTTCGGCACCGGGCATCATGGCACCACGCTGGGCTGTCTGCGCGCTTTTGACCGGTTGATCGACGCGGGTTTTGCACCGGCGCGCGTGGCCGATATTGGATGCGGCACGGCGGTGCTGGCGCTGGCGGCGGCGCGGGTGCTGCCAGAGGCGCTGGTGATCGCCTCGGATATTGATCAGGTCGCGGTGGATGTGGCCCGCGCCAACATGTCGATCAACAAGCTTGATGGCCGGGTGGAATGCCTTGAGGCCGCAGGGTTCGACCACCCGCGCCTGCGCGAGGCGGGCCCCTATGATCTGGTCTTTGCCAATATCCTGAAAGGCCCGCTGGTCGAGCTGGCCCCGCATATGGCCAGGCATATAGCCAAGGATGGGCTGTGCATTCTGTCAGGTTTGCTGGTGATTCAGGCTGATTCTATTGAGGCCGCCTATCACGCGCAGGGCTTTGTTTCCGTTTCGCGCGAAGATCTGGGCGAATGGTCGGCATTGGTTCTCCGTCGGAGCTAATCCATTGAAATAAGGCGAAAATAAGGCAATTTAGGGTCACTTTCTGGGTTTCCTGTCCAATTTCTGCCGCAATTCAAGAGCAAATTAGGTTAACGGGGGCGTTGCGTTGGAAGGTTGATATGTTTGACCCAAATATTAAAGACTTCTACGAGCGTGTAGGCCGCCTTAAAGTCGCCCATGCACAAGGTTATGGTTTTGAAGCCGCCGGGGTTCTCGGCCGCTCCTATTACCGCCGCCCGCAGCGGAAGAACCGAATGAAGCTGGTTTTTCCGGTGGTGTTCATCCTGATGGCCGCGCTTGGCCTCAAGGGGTCGATCCATTATTCCGTGGGGGCCCAGACCTATGAAAACCGCGTCGCCGAGTTGAAGAAAGGCGAGGGGTTTGACAAGCTGGGAGCTGCCTTGATGGCCCCTGATGTGGTCACGCTTTGGGTGTCGCAGACCATTCGGCGCAGCCTGCAAAAGGGCTGATCACGGCGTTAAGATCTGGCTCTGAACTTTGGCAATGAAAAAGGCCGCTCTCCCTGGTGGAGGCGGCCTTTTCGTTTCGGCATCTCTTGGATGCAAGGATGATCAGGCATAAGGGCCAGATATCAGAAACGGTTGTGAAGCGCGATGTCAGCAATGTCGCCGCGCGACAGGCCGATATCGTCCAACTCACGGTCAGTCAGTTTGCCCAGTGCATTGCGGGTTACGCGTGCGTCGTTCCAGGCGATTACGGAATTTCCAACGTTGCTGAAGAAGCGGATGACGTTGTACGTTGCGATAGCGCCGAACGGCGCCGTGCGGGTCGTCTCATAGGCGGCCATGGCGGTTTTCCTTTTCAAAAAGCTGCATTCTTTTGCAGCACTGTGTTTCGATGAATTGCAAATAGGCTTGCTGCGACTGCAAATCAATCCATCGTCCAAGCATGGCCGGATTGCAGGTTTTGCATGGCTGGTTGCCTTATTTTTGCCTTTTTTATAAGGGGCTTCTGAAAAGCGTCGCTTTTGGAGGATGAAGGGTCGAATGTTGTGCGGGCGCAGCATTTTGGACCGGATTGCCGATGGCCGCGTAAAGCGCTTGGCGGATGTTCCCTCTTCGTGCTATTCGAAATTTAATGAATAAAAGGGGCAGTCATGCGGGTATTGGGCATTGATCCGGGGTTGCGAAACCTTGGCTGGGGGGTGATCGACGTGGCCGGGTCACGGCTTTCCCACGTCGCCAATGGCATTTGCCATTCCTCTCCGGGGACTGAGTCGGGTGATCTGGCGCTTCGTTTGCTCAGTTTGCACACACAATTGACCGAAGTGTTTCGCAACTATCTGCCCGATGCGGCCGCCGTCGAGAATACATTTGTCAACAAAGATGCGGTGGCGACGCTGAAGCTGGGCCAGGCGCGGGGGATCGCCTTGTTGGTACCGGCGCAATTTGGGCTGACGGTGGGGGAATATGCCCCCAATGCGGTCAAGAAAGCCGTGGTCGGTGTTGGCCATGCGGCCAAGGCGCAGATTGACCATATGGTGCGGATTCACCTTCCGGGGGTACAGATAGCGGGGGCGGATGCGGCGGATGCCTTGGCGATTGCGATTTGCCACGCGCATCATCTGCAATCCTCGGGGCGGTTGACGGCAGCGTTGAAAAGGGCGGCAGGATGATTGGCAAGATCGCCGGAAGGCTGGAGTACCGCGGCGCAGATCATGTGCTGATCGATGTGCGCGGCGTGGGGTATATCGTCCATGTCTCCGACCGAACGGCGGCTTCAATGCCGCGGGTGGGCGAGGCGGTGGCGCTGTTCACCGAGTTGTTGGTGCGCGAGGATCTGCTGCAATTGTTCGGCTTTCCGACCATGCTGGAGAAAGAATGGCACCGGCTTTTGGTCACGGTGCAAGGGGTCGGGGCCAAGGCCGCCATGGCGATTTTGGGCACGCTGGGGCCCGAAGGTGTGGCACGGGCCATTGCCTTGGGCGATGCCAAGGCCATTCAGGCTGCGCCGGGTGTGGGGCCAAAAATTGCGCAGCGCGTGGTCTTGGAGCTGAAATCCAAGGCCCCCACGGTCATGGCGATGGGGGCGAACCCGGCCGCGACCCTTGGTGCGACCGAGGATGATGTGATCGAGCCGGTTTCAACCGCGCCGAAAAAGCCTGCGAAACCTGACCCGTCCCGCGCCGAAGCTGCAGGCCGGGCGGCCGCCAGTGCCGAGGCTTTGTCAGCGTTGATCAATCTGGGCTATGCCCATGGTGATGCGGCCCAAGCAGTGGCGACAGCGGCGGCAGAGGCCCCGGAGGCCGCGACCAGCGCGCTGATCAAGGCGGCGCTGCGGCTGCTGGCACCGAAGGGATAGTGAATGGAACCGGACCCGACTTTGCGCCCCGAAGGCCTGCCCGAAGATACTGACCGCGCCTTGCGCCCGCAGGTGTTGGAGGAATTCGTGGGCCAGGCCGAGGCCCGCGCCAACCTGCGGGTGTTCATTGAAAGCGCCAAAATTCGTGGCGAGGCGATGGACCACACGCTTTTCCACGGCCCGCCCGGATTGGGCAAGACCACGCTGGCGCAGATTATTGCGCGCGAGTTGGGGGTGGGGTTTCGCATGACGTCGGGGCCGGTTTTGGCCAAGGCCGGTGATCTGGCGGCGATCCTGACCAATCTGGAAGCCAATGATGTGCTGTTTATCGATGAGATCCACCGGCTTTCGCCAGTGGTCGAAGAGGTGCTTTACCCGGCGATGGAGGATTTCGCGCTCGATCTGGTGATCGGGGAAGGGCCTGCGGCGCGGACGGTGCGCATTGATCTGCAACCTTTCACGCTGGTGGGGGCGACGACGCGGCTGGGGCTGCTGACCACGCCCTTGCGTGACCGCTTTGGCATTCCGACGCGGCTGGTGTTTTACACCGAGGATGAGCTGGACCTGATCGTGACCCGAGGCGCGCGGCTGATGGGGGTCAAGGC
>JBARVM010000503.1:0-5436 GCA_049646265.1 Paracoccaceae bacterium | reverse complement strand
ATCATGGTCAGAACCTGTCTGATATCGTGCCCGAGTTCCTGCCGCTTTTCGACCGGATGCGCGACGGCAGCGGCGAAAGCCTGCAAGAGGAAATCAAGCTTAGCCGTGGCGGGCGTCTGGAAAGCTTGCTGGTGCGCATCGCCCGGCGCAGCAATGTCGACGGTCAACTGGAAGGCTATGTGGTGGCCTTTGACGATGTGACGGAGCTGGTCAGCGCTCAAAGGATGGCCGCCTGGGGCGATGTCGCCCGCCGCATCGCGCATGAGATCAAGAACCCGCTGACGCCGATTCAGCTGTCGGCCGAACGTATTCGCCGCAAGTTCGGCGAACTGGTCGGCAGCGAAAGGGAACAGCTTGAACAGATGACCGATGTCATCACCCGCCAGACCGGCGACCTGCGGCGCATCGTTGACGAATTTTCCAAATTCGCCCGCATGCCGGAACCGGACCGGCGCGAGCATGACCTTGCCAAGCTGATGAGCGACGCCGTGACCTTGCAAGAGGGCGCCCTGCATGGCGCACGGATCAGCGCCGACATTCCCGACGGGCCAGTCATGGTGGAGCTGGATGCGACCATGATTTCGCAGGCGGTCACAAACCTTATCAAGAACGCCGGGGAAGCTGTTGAAACAATTTACGAAAATGGCGCGCCAGAAGGGTTCGAGCCGGAGGTGCGCGTCAGCATGACCGCGCTTGATGATCTGGTGATACTGCAGATCATGGATAATGGCGCGGGCCTGCCGCCGGATCGTTCGCGGCTGTTTGAACCCTATGTGACGACCCGTGAAAAGGGCACCGGCCTTGGCCTGCCCATCGTGAAGAAAATCATCGAAGAACATGGCGGCTCTTTGATCCTGACCGATGCGCCGCCTTTTGAGGGACATGCGCATCAGGGCGCGCTGGCGGAAATCCGGCTGCCGCGCGCCAAAGTGCCGTTGCGTGCCGTGAAAGACAGGGGTGCAGAACCTGTGGGAGAGAAAAATGAATGATATCCTTATCGTAGATGATGAACGTGACATCCGTGATCTGATCTCGGACATCTTGAAGGACGAGGGTTTTGTTACCAGAACCGCGGCAAATTCCGACGATTGCATGGCCGAGATCAACGCCGCGCCACCCTCGTTGATGATCCTCGACATCTGGCTAAAGGACAGCCGCATGGACGGGATCGACATTCTGAAAACCGTCAAACGCGACAATCCAGATATCCCGATCATCATCATTTCCGGCCATGGCAATATCGAGATCGCCGTGGCTGCGATCAAGCAGGGCGCCTATGACTTCATCGAAAAACCCTTCAATATCGACCAGCTGACGGTGGTCATCGCGCGGGCGATGGAAACCTCGCGGCTGCGGCGTGAAAATGCCAGCCTGCGCCGCCGCGACGTGGCGACCCATGAGATGATCGGCCAGTCAACAGCGCTGCGCACACTGAAGGCCAATCTCGACAAGGTCACGAAATCCAACGCCCGGGTCATGCTGACCGGCGAGCCGGGGACCGGCAAGGAAATGGCCGCCCGCTATATCCACCAGAATTCCGCCCGTGCTGCTGCACCCTTTGTCACCGTCTCTTCCGCCTCGATTGAGCCGGACCGGATGGAAGAGGTGCTCTTTGGCCGCGAAACCGCCGAACGGGGGATCGAAAAGGGTCTGTTGGAGCAGGCGCATGGTGGTGTCGTCTATTTTGACGAAGTGGCCGATATGCCGCTTGGCACCCAGTCGAAGATCATGCGGGTCCTGACCGATCAGCAATTCACCCGCCTTGGCGGCTCCGACAAGGTGCGCGTCGATCTCAGGGTCATCTCCTCCACATGCCGTCTGCTCAGTGCCGAGATCGCCGCGGGGCGCTTCCGCCAGGAACTGTTCGACCGGCTGAATGTCGTGCCGATCACGGTCCCCTCGCTTGATGAGCGACGCGAAGATATTCCGCATCTGTCGCGGCATTTCATCGAACATCTGAACAAGACCCAAGGGTTGCCGATCCGCGAAATCTCGGAAGAGGCGGAGGCGGTGATGCAGACGATGGACTGGCCGGGCAATATCCGCCAGTTGCGCAATATCATCGAAGGCGCACTGATCCTTGGCGATGCAACGGCGGCGATTGAACCGACGGACCTGCCTGGCAAAGGCTCGATGTCGCAGGAAGAGGGGCGCATAACCCTGACAGGCGGGCTTGCCACCTTGCCGCTGCGCGAGGCGCGCGAACTGTTTGAGCGGGAATATCTGCTGACCCAGATCAACCGGTTTGGCGGCAATATCAGCCGCACAGCCAGCTTTGTCGGCATGGAAAGATCGGCGCTGCACCGAAAGTTGAAGTCGCTTGGCGTTGTCACTTCGTCACGCTCTGGCGCCCGCACGGCCCATTACGAGGATGAGAGCGAAGAGGTTTGGCAGTAATTTCAGACTGTTAGGTAAATGTTATTCAATCTTTGCCCCGCTTCGCTTTCGGGCTGGCGCCTGCCTGCGGCTTTTAGCATACTGAGGTCAAGCTTTCTGGTTAGCCGCCGAGAAGGTACAAACCGCGCAGACGAACGAGGATAAGTTAAAATGGCTGCCGACAAACAGAACTTGCAAGACGCCTTTCTCAATCAAGTCCGCAAGACAAAAGTTTCCGTTACGATATTTTTGATCAATGGGGTCAAGCTGCAAGGCGTGATCACCTGGTTTGACAATTTCTGCGTTCTTTTGCGCCGGGACGGTCAGTCGCAACTGGTCTATAAACATGCGATCTCGACCATCATGCCGGGCCAGGCCATTTCGCTTTACGAGGGCGAAGACTGAAATCAGACGGATCAGGTCAAGGGAATGTAACCGCGGCGGAAGCGACGCGGGCATTTGTGCTGCATCCAGATCTGCGCGCGGGCAGTGGCCGCCGTGTCGGGGCGGGTGAGGGCAGGGCGCCAGAACTTGCGCTGCAAGAGGCGGTTTCCCTTGCGCTAGCGCTTCCCAATATCACCATTGTCGGCAGTGATCTGGTGCGTCTGCCCAAGGTTCATGCCGGTATGCTTTTCGGTTCCGGCAAGATAGAGGAGCTTGGCAGGCTTTTTTTCGAACTGGAGGTGGGGCTGGTGCTGATCGATGGGCCGGTCAGCCCGGTCCAGCAGCGCAATCTGGAACGGCAATGGAAGGTCAAGATCCTTGATAGGACCGGACTGATATTGGAGATTTTCGCCGACCGCGCCCGCACCCGTGAAGGGGTATTGCAGGTTGAACTGGCAGCGCTTTCCTATCAGCGCACCCGGCTGGTGCGGGCCTGGACCCACCTTGAACGGCAGCGCGGCGGTTTCGGTTTTGTCGGCGGCCCCGGCGAAACCCAGATGGAGGCGGACCGCAGGGCCATCGACGACGAGGTGACCAAGATCCGCCGTCAGCTGGCCAAAGTAGTGCGCACCCGCGCCTTGCATCGGGCCGCACGGCGCAAGGTGCCTTTTCCCATCGTCGCACTGGTTGGCTATACCAACGCCGGCAAATCCACGCTTTTTAACCGCATGACCGGGGCAGAGGTTCTGGCCAAGGACATGCTTTTCGCCACGCTCGATCCGACCATGCGGGCCGTGACCTTGCCGTCTGGCAAGAAAGTCATTCTCTCCGATACGGTGGGGTTCATCTCTGACCTGCCGACGCAGCTTGTCGCTGCCTTCCGCGCCACCCTGGAAGAGGTGTTGGAGGCGGATCTGATCCTGCATGTGCGCGACATTGCCCATCCGGAGACGGAAGAGCAGGCGGCAGATGTCGGCACAATTCTCGAAGGGTTGGGTGTGGACGAGGATGTGGCGCTGATCGAGGTTTGGAACAAGATCGACCTTCTTGGCGAAGCGACCCGCGCCGCGCTGGCCGTGCAGGATGCGCGCACCCCCGGTATTCACGCCGTCAGCGCCGTTTCAGGCGAAGGGTTGCAGGCGCTGCTGGAGGCGATTGGCGAGGCACTTGACGATGCCCGGCAGGCGGCGGTAGTGCATCTGGGCTTTGATCAGGGTCGCGCCCGCGCCTGGTTGCATGATCAGGGAGTGGTGCGCGACGAACGCCAGACCGACGCGGGTTTCGAAATGAACCTGTGGTGGAGCCAGCGGCAAGAGGCGGCCTTTGACCGGCTGCGTCAGGGTCGGCAGGACTAACCCCGGGCCAACAGTCGCCCGGCGTTCAGAGCCCCGCCAAGACCGTTTGCAAGTCGCCGTAACCGGTCAGGCGCCGTTCATAGGGCAGGCCCAGCCGTTCCGCGCACTGGCGTGCAAGGCGGTCGAGTTCGGGATCATCCGTCTGTGCCTGATAGACCAACTTTTCATAATTGCCGAAATACATGTCCCGCAGTTCCGGATGACGATCTAGCCCCATCGGCCTCCAGACAAACGCATCGAACTGGCGCACAAGAAAATCGGTCAGGTAAAAGGCCGTCATCTCGTCCAGTTCGGCAAAGACCTTGTTCCCCTCAAAGAAGGAATAGCAATGGGGCCCCGCGACCATCTCGACCCCAAGCTCGGCACATTTCGCCTCCAACAACCCGCCAGTGCCGCAATCGGCATAGACGATAAAGATATTCTCGTACCTTGGCCGGTGCTTTGCGACAGCGGCGGCGACGGCATCGGTGATCTTTTCGGGATAAAGATGCAGATTGGCGGGCAGGCAGGTCAGATCGAGATGCGACCAGCCATTGGCGGCCTTGAGGTCCAGTATCTCGCGCGCCAAGGCGCCACAGGCAATCAGCAGAACCCGCGACGGGTCCGTCGCCTTGTTGCCTGCCTGTGTCAACGCCAGACCCTGCTCTGTCAGCGCGTCGTCCGCCAGGGCGGGGTCTATGGCAGGCGGCTTGGGCGTCTGGTTCATTTCCCCCGGCTTTTCACATGTGTCCAGACGGTCAATGCCAGAAAGATCGGCCCAAGTGCTGCCATCCAGACCGGCATGATCTCTCCAGCCAGTTGAAAGGCCAGCCAGATCGTCGCCGCTGCCAGCACGATCACAAACAGAACCAAGGCGAGTGTCTTTTGCTTTTCCATGTCAAATCCTATGCCGCCCCCGGTCTAGATGGTCATTTCTATCAGTTTTACCAAGAGACGAAAGCAAAAAGCCCCGGCGTATGATGCCGGGGCCTTCTATCCTTGCCATAATCCGGCAAAGCTGGTGCCGATCAGGCGCCGAGCTTGTTATGCTTGCGCGCCATGAAGTCCTTGGCGGTCTCGACCGCCACCGCCGCGTCGCGGCAATAGGCGTCGGCGCCGATGGCCTTGCCGAATTCCTCGTTCAGGGGGGCGCCGCCGACCAGAACGATGAAATCCTCGCGCATGCCCTTTTCCTTCATCGTGTCGATCACGACTTTCATATAGGGCATTGTCGTGGTCAGCAGGGCGGACATGCCCAGAATGTCGGCATCCTCACGCTCCAGCGCCTCGATATATTTCTCGACCGCATTGTTGATGCCGAGATCGACAACCTCAAAGCCAG
>JBARVM010000502.1:0-4098 GCA_049646265.1 Paracoccaceae bacterium | reverse complement strand
GTGGCGCCCTTGGCACCAATAGCGCGCCAGGCCTTTTGGATGTCGGCAGGCACCACGAATGCCTCATGCTCCCAACCGTAGATCGCCTTGGTCGCCTTGATCTCGTCCGGGCCAAGGGGCGAGCCATGCGCGCCGGCCGTATCCTGCTTTTTCGGACTGCCGAAACCGATGTGGGTCTTGCAATCGACAAGAACAGGCCGGTCGGAGTTTTTGGCAGCGGTCAAGGCCCGGTCTATATCGGCCGGATCATGGCCGTCGCAGGACAGAACCTTCCAGCCTGCCGCGGCAAAGCGGGCACGCTGATCGGTGATGTCGGACATGGAGATCGGCCCGTCGATGGAGATGTTGTTATTGTCCCAAAGCACGATCAGTTTCGACAGTTTCTGCATGCCGGCAAGGCCGATCGCCTCGTGGCTGATCCCTTCCATCAGGCAGCCGTCACCGGCTATCACCCAAGTGTGGTGATCGACAAGCTTGGCACCAAAGCGGGCCCGCAGGCTTTCCTCTGCCATGGCGAAACCGACGGCGTTCGAGATGCCCTGACCCAAGGGGCCGGTGGTGGTTTCGACCCCCGACACATGGCCATATTCAGGGTGGCCCGCCGTGATCGCGCCCCATTGGCGGAAATTCCGGATCTGATCGAGTGTTACGTCCGCATAGCCGGTCAGATGCAACAGCGCGTAGATCAGCATGGAGCCATGACCGGCCGAAAGGATGAAACGGTCACGGTCGGCCCATTTCGGCTGGCTAGCATCGAACTTCAGATGTTTTTCGAAAAGCACCGTCGCCACATCCGCCATACCCATCGGCATGCCGGGATGACCCGAGTTTGCAGCCTGCACCGCATCCATGGCCAAAGCGCGGATCGCGCAGGCCTTCATCCAATGATCGGGGTGGTCCTTACGCAGTTGGGCTATGTCCAAGGGAGTGGTCCTTCGGCTGAATGATTTTCCGCTTGATAGGGTCGGTGGGGGGCAAGATCAAGCGCAGCCCGTAAATCATTGGCAAATAGGGGCAGAACATCCCGCCACCTTTGGGTAATATCGAAAAACAATCTGAATAAGCCCGATTCGGCCCCTTGGGGCGCGGCACGGGCGGCACGGCGAGGAAGGAAGCTCTGGCATGGACGATTTTGCCGAACTGGAACGGCGCATCATGTATGCGCTGGAAAGGATTGGAACCGGGATGGAACGGATCGGTTCCACCGCCGGATCGGACGGAGAGACAGCGCCCCGCGCCGATACCGGTGCCGATCATTCGATAGAGCTGGAGTTGGTGCGGGCAGAACTTGAGGCAGAACGCAGCGCCAATGCGCAGCTGACCGAGCGGGTGCGGGCCATCAAGGACCGTCAGGAAACCATGGTTCACACGCTGGAGCAGAAGGTGGCGAGGCTTAGTGAACAGCTTGACCAGCAGGGCGCCGAACTTCAGCGCCAGCGCCAGTTGAACGGTGATCTGAACCTGTCGCATCAGAAACTGTCTGATCTCGTGCGTGACGGTCTGTCCGATCCGGACGTGCTAAATACCGCCCTTGTGGCAGAGGTCGAGGCGATGCGCGCCTCTCGCAAGGCGGAAATGGCAGAGGTCGCCGAAATTCTGGCCGAGCTTAAACCCCTGCTAGGTGAGGTGGCATGATGGCTGACGTTCGTATTACCATTGGTGGCCGCGATTTCGACGTCTCCTGCCAGCCCGGAGAGGAACATTACCTGCGCGCCGCGGCCAAGCTTCTGGATAATGAGGCCACGACGCTCATTTCCCAGATCGGCCGTTTGCCCGAAGCGCGGATGCTGCTGATGGCCGGGCTGATGCTGGCCGACAAGGCCGCCGGGCTCGAAGATCAGCTGCGCAGCACCGAAGAGCGGGCCGAGGTTGCCGAACGTGTGGCCACACAGGCTCGCAACAGCGAAGTGCGCGTCGAGGTGCCGGTGACGCCGCCCGCACTGCTCGACTCTTTGGCCGAGATCGCCGCCCGGGCAGAGGCTTTGGCCGACCGGGTAGAGGAACAGGCATAGGCCTAAAAACATACGACCTAAACCAGACGTCCTTTCCACGTCATGGCAACTATTTGAGATGACGAAGGGGGGCGTGATGCTGGGTTGGTGGACGTACATTTCCTTGTCGATTGCGATTGGCCTGGAAGTTTTGGGAACAACCGCGCTTGCGCGTTCGGACGGGTTATCGCGGCTGGCCCCCAGCCTGATCTGTCTGGTCAGCTACGCCCTTGCCTTTTACCTGCTGACCTTTGCCCTGCGGGTCATGCCGACGGGTGTCGTCTATGCGATCTGGTCTGGCGTGGGCATTGTGATGATCTCTGCTGTGGCATGGCTCTGGTACGGACAAAAGCTGGACCTGCCCGCGATCATCGGGTTGAGCTTCATCATCACCGGGGTGGTGATCGTCAATCTTTTCTCGAAATCGCTGGTGCACTGACCGGGTCGGCGCGCCTCAGTCGCCGATGGCAGCGTCCAGCAGCTTGAGTGCTGCCAGCGGATCCTCCGACCTCCAGATTTCTTCGCCGATGGCAAAGAAGTCAGTGACGGGGGCAAAACGGCGGATCAGCTCCGCGTCCAGCGCACCTTCGGCAACCACCGGTACTTCGACCATTTCCGACCACCATTCGAAAAGATCTCTTTCGGCCTGTTTGCCCCCCAGCACCGTGGCGCCGATCGGGCCAAAGGAAACATAGTCCGCGCCAGCCTCTCCCGCGGTCATACCCGCATCGCGCGAGGCGCCGCAATAGGCGCCGACAATGGCGTCGGCCCCAAGCTCCTTTCGCGCGGCACGCACCGAACGGCTGCTGTCCAGAAGGTGGACGCCATCAAGCCCATGGCGTTGCGCAAGGGCGATATGGCTGTCGATGACGACGGCTACGTCGCGGTCGTGGGCGATCTGGCGCAGCGCATCGGCGGCCCGGCCCAGTTCAAACTCATCATTCCCGGCCAGTGCCAGCCGCAGACAGCTGATCTGTTGGGCATCCAGAACCCGGGCCAGCCGGTCGGGGAAACTGTCCAGATCGATGACGGGGGGCGTGATCAGGTAGATTTGCGGGCGGTCGCTGGCGGCCATGTTCTTCTCGCTATGGGATTCTGCGGCACTGGCGCCCGCCATAGCGCAGTTTGTCGCCCTTGGCTACTTGGGTGGCAGGCTTTTCACAAAACCGAGGGAAAGCGTCACGAGCTGGCCCAGCAAAGCCTCATCCGCCAAAGTCTCGGGCGCCACATCGACCATGCTTTTCATCGGCTTGCCGGTAAAGGTCATGTCGGCGACCCCGGGCAGGGCGCGGGCGGCGGGCTCATTCTCTTTGCCGACGCGGAACATGGCGCCGTTCTTATGCACGCCGCAGACCATGTTCCCGTCATACATAAAGGCGATGCCGCCGAACATGCGCTTTTCGGTGATCGGCTCGCCCGCCAGCGCGTCGCGCAAGATCTCTGCTATGCCGGGATCATAGGCCATGCCTGCCTCCTTGCTATCTGACTGGTCCTTATCGTATCAGGCCCCCAGCATGACACACAGTAAAATAGCCGCGACCGTGCCACACTTGGAACCTACCTTCATTCTTGTACGCCCGCAAATGGGCGAGAATATCGGCGCGGCGGCGCGGGCGATGCTGAATTTCGGCCTTTCCCACATGCGGCTTGTTGACCCGCGCGATGGCTGGCCCAATCCGCGCGCGGTGTCCATGGCCTCTGGCGCGGCGGGCCGGGTTCTTGACTATGCCGGTGTCTTCCCCTCGGTACCCGCGGCCATCGGCGATTGCGCCTATGTCTTTGCCACGACCGCGCGCGGGCGCGACCTGACCAAGCCGGTGATGACACCGGAACGGGCGATGGAACATGCCCGCGCGCTCAGCGCTGGGGGGCAAAAGGTTGCCTTTCTCTTTGGCCCCGAACGCGCGGGGTTGGAGAATGAAGATATCGTGCGCGCCAATGCGATCATTTCGGTGCCGGTCAACCCGGATTTCCCTTCGCTGAACCTCGGGCAGGCGGTTTTGCTTTGCGCCTATGAATGGTGCAGGCAGGGGGCCCGCGTGCCGCCGGAGGTGGTCGAACTGGCCGGCACCGCCTTTGCCGAACAGATCGAGGTGCAAAAACTCGG
>JBARVM010000501.1:0-3007 GCA_049646265.1 Paracoccaceae bacterium | reverse complement strand
CGCCAACAGCCTGCTTTATGTCGACCCGAGCCTGCACCAACCCCGGCAAGAGGGCGAAAGCCGACCACGACAGGGGCTGGCTGCCGAATTCGTCCGTTCCGAACGTCAGTGCCTGCGGCGGCTGCCTGAAACCGGCGCGGTGATCTTTTCCATCCATACCTATGTTGTGCACCGCGACAATCTGACAAAGGCGCAAGAGGTATCACTGCAAGAGCATCTGCGCGCCGGAGCGCCGCACAACTGACAGGCAACAACTGTCTGGCCACAACTGTCTGGCCACTGATCCAATTGCGGCCCTGCCGGGCCAAGCCATTCCTTGGCAGGAAAAAGGCCCCCCGGGGCGTCCCCGGGAGGCCTTTTTTGAGGGTGGCGCCCCTCTTTCTCAGCAGGAATAGTAAAGCGCGTATTCCACCGGGTGGGGCGTATGCTCATAGGCATAAACCTCTTCCCATTTCAGCGCCATGTAGCCCTGCAACTGATCGCGGGTGAAGACGTCACCTGCCAGAAGGAAGTCCATGTCCTTTTCCAGCTCTTCCAGCGCCTCGCGGAGCGAGCCGCAGACGGTCGGGATTTCCGCCAGTTCTTCCGGCGGCAGATCGTAAAGGTCCTTGTCGGACGCAGGACCGGGGTCGATCTTGTTCTTGATGCCATCAAGACCAGCCATCAAGAGCGCGGCAAAGGCGAGATAGGGGTTGGCGGCCGGATCGGGGAACCGGGCCTCCACCCGCTTGGCCTTGGGGCTTTCGGTCCACGGGATACGCACGCAGCCCGACCGGTTGCGGGCCGAGTAGGCGCGCAGCACCGGCGCTTCGAAGCCGGGGATCAGGCGCTTGTAGCTGTTGGTCGAGGGGTTGGTCAGCGCGTTCAGCGCCTTGGCATGTTTGAGAATGCCACCGATGAACCACAAGGCCTCCTGGGAAAGATCGGCATATTTGTCACCAGCGAAGAGCGGCTTGCCGCCCTTCCAGATCGACATGTTCACATGCATGCCCGAACCATTGTCGCCCTTCATAGGCTTCGGCATGAAGGTGGCCGACTTGCCATAGGCGTGCGCCACATTGTGGATCACATATTTGTATTTCTGGATATTGTCGGCCTGTTCGGTCAACCCGCCGAAGATCAGCCCCAGCTCATGCTGGCCCGAGGCGACCTCGTGGTGGTGCTTGTCGACCTTCATGCCCATGCGCTTCATGGTCGACAGCATCTCGCCGCGCAGATCCTGCGCCGCGTCGATCGGGTTCACCGGGAAATAGCCGCCCTTGTGGGCCGCGCGGTGACCCTGGTTGCCCATTTCATATTCGGTATCGGTGTTCCAGGCGGCGTCATGCGCGTCGATCTGGAAGGATACTTTCTGCGGCGTCACCGCATAGCGCACATCGTCGAAAATGAAGAATTCCGCCTCTGGCCCGCAATAGAAGTCGTCGCCGATACCGGTCGATTTGAGATAGGCCTCTGCCTTTTTCGCGGTACCGCGCGGATCGCGGCTGTAGGGCTCGCCCGTGTCAGGCTCCACCACGTCGCAATGAATGCACATGGTCTTTTCCGCATAGAAGGGATCGATATAGACCGAGCTTGTGTCGGGGATCAGCTTCATGTCGGACTGGTCGATGGATTTCCAGCCAGCGATCGACGAGCCGTCGAACATGAAGCCTTCCTCGAAGAAATCCTCGTCCACCAGATCGACATCCAGTGTCACATGCTGCAGCTTGCCTTTGACATCGGTGAAGCGGATGTCGACATAGGCGACCTCTTCATCCTTCATCAGCTTCAGGGCGGCTTTTGCGCTCATCTTGCTTTCCTCTTTCCTTGATCGTGGCACCCGTCAGGCGCGGGGGCGGCGTTTAGATTGCGTCTTCACCGGTTTCGCCGGTGCGGATACGAATGACCTGTTCAACCGGGGTGACAAAGATCTTGCCATCGCCGATCTTGTCTGTGCGCGCGGCCGAGACGATGGCCTCGATGGCCGCGTCGACCATATCGTCGCTCAGCACCACCTCGACCTTCACCTTGGGCAGGAAATCCACCACATACTCGGCGCCGCGATAAAGTTCGGTATGACCTTTCTGGCGGCCAAAGCCCTTGACCTCGGTCACCGAAAGACCCTGCACGCCAAGTTCCTGCAAGGCCTCCTTGACCTCGTCGAGCTTGAACGGCTTGATAATGGCTTCGATCTTCTTCATTGGCGCGATTCCCCCTGGGCGGCGTTGTGGCCAGACATCACTTTCGCGGTGGGGGCTCAATTGACGAAGCAGCGCGGGGCGACATTGGCCGGCCATTATTGTGATAACTGCCTATTTTTTGTGCAAACAAGTGAATTTTGCGCCGTTTTTGAATCCGGAGGGACACGATGACCGAACTTCTGACCGCCGCGCAGATGCGCGCCATCGAAGAGGCGGCGATTGCCTCGGGTGAGGTCACGGGGCTGGAGCTGATGGAGCGCGCCGGGCGGGGCGTGGTCGAGGCCATCTTCGAGGAATGGCCGGAGCTGGCGAGGACGTCCCACCGCGCGGTCGTCCTCTGCGGCCCGGGAAACAACGGCGGCGACGGCTTCGTCGTCGCGCGGCTCCTGAAGGAGTGGGGCTGGGAGGTGGAGGCCTTCCTCTACGGCGACCCCGAAAAGCTGCCGCCGGATGCAAGGGTGAATTACGAGCGGTGGCTGGCGTTGGGGGACGTCGCGGAAGTTGGACACCTGTACGAAAGACATGGCTGGGATTCGGAGACAAACCTCTGCTTTGAAGGCGAAGCTGTAACCTTCGTAGACGCCGCATTCGGCACTGGGTTGGTACGCCCCTTGGATGAAGACCTTTCGAACTTTCTGAGCGACGCCCGAGACCACTCGCTTGGGAAAGTCGTGGCCATAGACGTTCCAAGTGGACACTGCGCGGACAGTGGAAAGGCGCTGGTTTTCGAAGAGGATACCAGTCTCCAGTTCGCGCGATATGTTGATCTTACCGTCATGTTCCATCGCGCCAAGCAAGGGGCGCTGCTGAGCAGCGGCGCAGAGGCC
>JBARVM010000500.1:0-6688 GCA_049646265.1 Paracoccaceae bacterium | reverse complement strand
TGGCAGGTTACAGCAGGGTATTTCAAGTCCGTAGAGTCCAGGCAGAAGCGGAACTGTTCGTGCGCCCGTAGACGCGGGCCCTTGAGGCGGGCTTGCAGCCCGCCCCTTCAGTGCGCTTGCGGATCAGCCCAGACCAGACACCCGTTGGACGAACCAGAACGCGCCGATCAAGGCTATCAACGCCGATCCTGGAATGACGATGCGCTGGCGGTACCAGTCTTTCTTGCCAAACCAGATTCCAACAGATGCAAAGCAAAGCGCGATGATGGCAAGTTGGCCCAACTCGACGCCGATGTTGAAACTGAGAAGTCCAACAAGGAATTCGTCGTTCGGAATTGCGAAATCCTTCAGGATACCGGCAAAGCCGAGGCCATGCAGAAGGCCAAAGCCGAAGACCACCAGTGGTCGCCATGGACTAAGCCGCGGGCTGGCGATATTTTCCACGGCTACATAGACGATCGACGCGGCGATGAGCGGCTCGACAATCGAGGCGGGCAGGTTGACATATCCGGCCGTGCCCAGCCCCAGCGTGACCGTATGTGCAACGGTGAAGGCCGTGACCTGTGACAGGATCGGACGGACACTGGTCGACAACAGAAAGATGCCGACCACAAACAAGATATGGTCAAGGCCCTTTGGCAGAATGTGGGAAAATCCGAGCCTGACAAAATCTTTCACCATGTCGCCGCGGGTGCGCAACTTGATATCGTCGATAACCATTTCGGTGCTGACCGCGCCTTTTTCGACAACTTCAAGATGCATGTTGCGCTGGCGGGCGCTCATGGTCCGCAGCAACATCTTGCCGTAGTCCCGGTTCCAGCCAATCGCAAAGGTCGATGCAGCAGACGGTACCTTGCCGACGATTTCCACAGATGTAATTCGGGCGACCGAAAGGTCACCGACCGGATCCGCCTTGACGGAAAAGACCGAAAGCTCGATCGGTTTGTTGTCGATCAGCACCTGTGTGTTTGCAAGAAATTCATCCTGAAATTCGGTGAACAACCTGTTCAACTCTTCCGGCGGCAAGCGACGCAACCGGTCGTATTCGACCGCATTGGGACTTTCGGATGTATCCCTGACTTCGGGGTCAATCTTGGCGAGAATGGCCTCGAGATTGAGCTGCATCGACAGATTGACCCGTTCGCCGGTCCGGTCAAAGCGAATCTCGATTTCGGAAGCGGAGAATACATGGGCTGCCGCCGGTAAGGCGACAAACAGGGAAAGGCATAGGGTTTGCAGTGTGCGGAGGTAAAAGAGAAAAATATTTTCTTTTAATATCAATCTATTAAACATATTTTTATCCATTTGATCTAGTAAACTAAGTTGGATGATCGCGGCTCGTCTGCTTTTGCGGGTTTTTACGGTCAGCTTGCGGAAAATATCTGTCTAACCGTTTGAAAAATATGCCCCTATTCTGTGGGCGTTGGCCATTACTGTCAATGTGATAGTTGTTGCGGGAATGGCGGGCAGGATGCTGGCATCGACCAGATGCAGGCGCGCGTGCCCGTGCGGTCGGCCGAGCCTGTCGCTTTGCCCCGGGCGCGGTGCGGCGGACATGGGCAGGGTCGCCCCGGCATGAAAGCTGGATCCGATCTGGTTCTGGCGGCGCGCGAACAGCAGGGGTAAAAGGCCCACCTTTCGCAGGCCGCGTCCCAGTCTGTGGCAGGCCGCGTCAAAGAGCGGTCCTGTGGCGGGGTTGGGTTCTGCTTTGGCCTTTAGGCGGCCATCGGTTGCAAGCGTCAGCCGAACCTTGGCGGAATGATCGGAGTGGAGAAATATCTGCGACACGATCAACCGGCGCGCCAGTGCCCGCCAGAAAGGTGCCGTGCCCGGCAGGCGGCGGCCATAAGCGGCGAGAAGATCGCGTTCGAAATATTCGTTCCAGCCGTAAAGCTGCGCATGGATCAGCCAGGGCGAGAGGTCCGGCGCCTCCATTTCGACAAAGGCCTGGGGCAGTGAATGGGTCGGCCCGCGGTCAGGCCGTGTTGGGCTGGACCAAAGATGCAGAGCGGGCAGAAAGCCATGGTGGCTGTCGCGCAAGGTCAGGCATTCACCGCCAAGGCTGGAGGCCAGAAGGATACGCGAGGTTTCGAGAACTCCGGTTGCCAGAAAGACCCGTTCAGCCGTCAGCGATTGCCCGTCGGCCAGATGCAGGCGAACGGATTCCGGCGCCTCCTCGACCCGGCGGAGGGGCGCGATGGTGCGGTAGGTAAAGTTCGGATGGGTGCGGAGCCTCTTGACCTGTTGGCGGGCGGACCAGATCAGCTCCCACGGGCATCCGTGCAGACATTGGCCGCACATCCGGCAGCCCGTATCGACCGACTGCCGCGATTGACCAGCGGTCAGCCCAAGGTGATTGAGGCGGGGCTGGTTGGCGGCGAGGCGGCGCAAAAGCTCTTGTGACTGGGGGGGCGGCGTCAGCCCGCCCTGACTGCCCACCGGCGCCTCGGGGAAGAGCCCTTGCAGCGCGTCGGGCACGGCGGCGATGGGCATGAACTCTGCCAGCGCCTGATAATGCGGGGCAAGATCTGCGGCCGTTATGGGCCAGCCCGCCATGTCGGCGCTGCGGTAGGGCAGGATGGCCGAGCCCCAGAGGTTGGAAAGCCCGCCAAGCGCATGGGAGGCGCGCAGGCCGATGTCGGCGGCACCCTTGGCAAAGGTGGCTTCGGCCGGTTCCATGGCGAAGTCGGACCCATAGCGGCGCACTTGCCCGGCGGGCGTATCGAACTGACCGGCCTGCCAGTGGCTGCGATCCTCAGGCTCCCAACTGGTGGGTGGACGGGTCGCCAGAAAATCGCGCGCTGCCGCCCGATCCCTTTCCAGCGTTTTACCGACATCCAGCATCGTGACGGACCGGCCAGCCTGCAAGAGCGCCGTTGCAACCGCGACACCCGATGGACCTGATCCGACGACAAGAAAGCCCATGGCGCTAATTTCTATGCAATATCAGGATGTCGCCGTCACCGAGTGTGCCGGGAAGATCGGTCCTGAGGGTCAGGATGCCCGATTGAAGGTCATCGGCCATCTGTGGATACTCTCGCAGATTGCGCCCGGGAAAGGCCACCACGATGGTCAGGGGGCCGGGGGTGGCAAGGGCTTCCCGATAGTCCGCTTCGGTCCAGATCGTCACCCAGTCAGCGCCGAAATAGCCGGTAAAGACCTCTCCCGCATAGGAAATGGCATAGACCCTTTCATCTGCCTGCCGCTCTGCCTCTGTAATAGCGAAGGCGCCGGCGAGATCCTGTTTGGGTGCCGCGTAATTACGGGCGGCCAGACCGGCCGAGAGAAGCGACATCACCAGAAGTGCCGCAGGAAAGAGCCCGCGCGCCAGGGGCGGCGGAAGGAACCGCCCCAGCAGGGTGCAAATCTGCAGAACGCCGAGCACGATCAGCAGCATCAGCAAGGGGATGTCGGCAAAGAAGAAGCGGGGCCAGATGCGCATGCCGACCGCCATAAGCACAAGGACCGTCACGCCGATATGGGCGGCAACGATCCAGCCATAGAGCGGCGCGCGGCGGCGCAGGCTGACACTGCCTAGAAGGATAAGCGTCAGCGCGCCAAGCCCCGCGATCAGCATGACCGGGCCGGTCTGGCCGATTGCGGTGCGGACACCTTCGGCCACCGTCCAGAGCGGGTTCTGGTATTCCTTCATCGGGTCGACGGCCGAACTTTCCGACACGGTGGAGACGGTCAGCAAAAGGCTGGGCAAGAGCGGCAGATAAAGCAGGAGCGTGACAAAACCGCCAAGGGCAAAGCCGGAAAATGGCCCGGTGATGTCGGTGCGTCTTAGCCTTGCCTGCCATGCCCGGACCAGTAGGAGTGCCAGCCAAACGAGCCCCAGCCCGACAAAGAAGAAGGCGCCGGTCAGATGGGTAAAGATCGTGGCGGCCATCATCGCGGCGAACAGCAACCAATGACGTTGTTTGCCGCTGGCAAGGCCGCGCAGAAACCAGATCAGCGCCAAGGTGCCGAAAAGCGCCATGCCGGTGTAGCCGCGCGCATTGGTCGAAAACCAGATATGGTGATAGGACAGGGCCAGCAGCAGGGCCGTGGCATGGGCTGGCAGTCTGCCCGCGACATCCCGCGCCAGCACCCACATGGCGGCAATGCCGCCAAGCCCGAACAGAAGCGCGGGCAGCCGTATCGCCCAGGGCGCGGGCCCAAAGGCGGCCATCGAGGCCTTAGCGGCGATATTGTGCAGGTAATGGTGGTTCATCGAGTAGCTTTGCAGCATCTCGCCCCAACCCAGTTTCAGGTGGGTCTGCACCGTGGTCAGCTCATCATACCAAAGCGGTGCGTTCAGTGTGCCAAGACGCAACAGAAGCGCCAGAAACAGGATGGCACCCAGCGCGATCCAGTCCCTGCGCGAAAGGTCGTTCATGCAGCGCCTGCCGTGCGTTTTTCCGCGACCACATCGGCGATGATCTCGGCTAGGGAGCGGGTCGGACGGAAACCGATGGTCTGATGCAGGCGCGTGACGTCGGGCAGGCGGCGTTCCATATCCTCAAACCCTTCGGGATAGACCGTATCGTAAGGCACCAACCGGATTTCCGAGGCGGAGCCTGTCGCGGCCACCACCTGTTCGGCGAGGGACATGATCGATACTTCCTGATCATTGGCGACGTTGAAAACCCGCCCAACCGCTTCGGGCGTATTCATCAGCCTGACCAGCGCCTCGATAACGTCGGCGACATGGCCGAAACAGCGGGTCTGCTGACCGGTGCCATGGACCATCAGCGGCCGCCCTTCGAGCGCGGCCTGTACGAAGTTCGGCACGACCATCCCGTAGCGGCCGGTCTGGCGCGGACCGGTGGTGTTGAAAAAGCGCTGGATGATCACCGGCAGGTTCACTTCGCGCGCATAGGCCAGCGCCAGAAATTCATCGAGCGTCTTTGCCGACGCATAGGACCAGCGCAGGTTCCGCGTGGCGCCGATCGTCAGGTCATCATCCTCATGAAAGGGGAATTTCCGGGCCTTGCCATAGACTTCCGAGGTGGAGGCCACAAAGGTCAGCGTCTTGCGCTTCAAGGCGGCGCGCAGCACATTTTCGGTGCCATTGATATTGGTCAGGATAGAGCGGCTCGGCTCATCCATGATCAGCTTGACCCCGACCGCGGCGGCAAGGTGAAAGATCACATCGGCGTTGCTGGCCAGATCCTGCACAAGCGCATCGTCAAGAATGCTGCCCTCGACAAAAGTCAGCGCGTTGGAGCCGGAAACAGCGGCCAAATTCTCCCTCCGCCCGGTCGAGAGATCATCGAGTGCGGTGACATGGTGGCCATCGCCGATCAATCGTTCGGCAAGGTGGGAGCCGATGAAGCCTGCCCCCCCAGTAATAAGGATTTTCATGCAACTGTCCGGTCAGATTTCTACAACTGCGGCGATCCTATCAGGCCCGGTGATCCGCTGCACCTGCGATATGCGCGATTGCGGCTTCCGGTGAAACAATATCGGGGAGGTGGTGCTATTGTTGCCTTGTTCTGCAGGTTTAGGCTGCGAAGGCAGACAAATCTGGACAGTTGCCGGAGGCGTAAGCTTCCCTAGGGGCAATTAGGTCGGTTATTGATGTGAAACCCAGAACAGTCCGTGTTATTTAGGGCTAGTGTAGACAGGTTGGCACAGGCCCAGAGGGATGATTGGGAAATCCTGACCGGCAGCGCTATTGGAAGGGTAACAGAGGTTCGACGACTGGTTCCGAGGATTTTATGACGGCAGCATTTTCAATGTATTCTTCCCTGAAAGACAAGATTGCAGCGCGCGAGGCCCATGTCGTGACCGTCGGGCTTGGCTATGTTGGCCTGCCGCTGGCGCTGACGATCAATGAATGCGGCTTTCCGGTAACCGGTTTTGACCTGAACGAAACCCGAGTGCGCGCGATCAATGCCGGGGAACGGGTGATTTCCTATTTTGCCGAGGACCGGATCGCCAAGGCGGTGGCGGGCGGGCGGTTCGGCGCCTCTGCCGATCGGGCGACGCTGGGTGGGGCCGATATCATCCTGATCTGCGTGCCGACGCCCCTGTCGCCATCCCGTGAGCCGGATCTGAGCTATGTGATCAAGGCTGCCGAAACGGTCGCCGCCGAGCTGCGCCCCGGCCAGCT
The DNA here is from genome assembly GCA_049646265.1 of Paracoccaceae bacterium. Classification (GTDB taxonomy): domain Bacteria; phylum Pseudomonadota; class Alphaproteobacteria; order Rhodobacterales; family Rhodobacteraceae; genus TMP-24. Next base: position 588 of record JBARVM010000500.1, on the reverse strand, counting down.
TGTGGTGCTGGAAAGTACGGTCTGGCCCGGCGCCACCGCAACGGTGGTCAAACCTATTCTGGAACGTGGCGGGCTGATTGCCGGCACGGACTTCTTCCTTGGTTTTTCGCCGGAACGCGAAGACCCGGGTAACGAGAAATTCGACACAAAATCCATTCCAAAGGTCGTCGGCGCCGATGATGCGCAGTCGCGGGACCTTTTGGACCGTTTCTATTCCTCGGTCGTCGCACGGACGGTTCCGGTCAGCTCCCTTGCCACGGCAGAGGCGGTGAAGCTCGCCGAAAACAGTTTTCGCACAGTCAATATCGCGCTTGTCAACGAGATGAAGGTGGCGATGGAGGCGATGGGGGTCGATGTCTGGGAAGTAGTCAAGGCGGCCTCGACCAAACCCTTTGGCTATATGCCCTTTTATCCCGGTCCGGGGATTGGCGGCGATTGTATTCCTGTGTCGCCGGTCTATTTGAGCTGGCGCGCCCGTGACGTCGGCTCGGCCACGCCGATCATCGATCTGGCGCGGACCAATAATGACAATGCCCCCGACATGCTGGCCGGGCGCGTTGCGGTCGAGCTTGCCAAACATGGGGGCAA
>JBARVM010000499.1:0-4653 GCA_049646265.1 Paracoccaceae bacterium | reverse complement strand
ACCCAGAGGCCGCGCTCAACCCCGGTATGATAAAGGCCAAGAATGCCGCTGGTCAGAACCGCCGCCGCCCCGGCAAGGCAAAGCCAGCGCTTGCCGCTGAACAGCGCCAAGAGACCGAGAAGGATGGCCAGCGCATGCGGCCAGCGCTGCCAAAGGCAGAGTTTGCACGGCGCATAGCCCAGCGCCTGAAACACAAAGGCCCCGCCCAGCAAGGCGACGGAACCGCCCGCCGCCAGCAGGACTGCGCTGGAATAACGCGTCATAACCAGACCCTCAGGATCAGATAAAGCCCGGCCAGAACCAGCAGGAGAGCGATTACAACCGCCGTCAGCCGCCGCTCGATAAAGGCCAGAATAGGCGTGCCGTAGCGTTGCAATAGCCAGGCCAACCCGTAAAAGCGCCCGCCACGTGCCACAATCGCGGCCAGAATGAACAGGGGCAGGTTAAAGCCGATCACGCCAGAAAGGATTGTCACCACCTTCATCGGCGGCAGATGCGAAAGGCCCGAGGTGATCAGCAGCACGAAGATCAGCCAGCTGTTGCCCGCCACATCGGCCCGCAGTGCTTCGAACGCGTCAAGCTTGTGGTAAAAGGCCAGAACCGGGCTGGCCAGATGTTCAAAGGCCAAAGCGCCGATCAGCCAGCCGAAAATACCGCCCAGAACCGAGGTGACCGTCGCCAGAAAGGCCAGCCGCATGGCCCGTTCTGGTGCAGCCGCGCACATGGGGATGAAAAGAACATCGGCCGGGATCGGAAAGAACGAACTTTCGATAAAGGAAACAGTGCCCAAAGCCGCCGGCGCATGGCGCGAGCGGGCCCAAGAAACCGTCCAGTTATAGAGTTTTCGGAACATGCCGGGCTCTTTCCACCTTGTCTTGCCAGCAGCTTTCGGCTGGCTGCCCAGTCATTGCCCTCTGCCGCGGGAGAGGTCAAGCAAGCAGATACGCACGGGCCATTTCGGGACTTTGCCTAGGCGCCATTCTTGTCTAATCTTTCAACAATCATGGTGCTGTATCGGGATCGGGGTTCAAAATGAAATGGCAAGGTCGTCGCGGAAGTGACAATATCGAGGACCGTCGCCGCGCTGGTGGTGGCGGGCGGATGGTTGGCGGTGGCGGCCTCGGGCTTGTGGCCGTGGCGCTGATCGTTTGGGCGCTTGGAGGCGATCCGATTGCCGTCTTGCAGCAGGGCATGTCAGGGTCCGGCCAGATCCAGGGGGGGAGCGGCGAGATCACCGAAGCCGACCGGCGCGCTGCCGAATTCGTCTCTGTCACGCTGGCCGACACGGAAGAGGTGTGGTCCGACATTTTCCGCCGCGACCTCGGTGCTGAATACCGGCCGGTGACGCTGGTTCTCTTCAAGGGCGGCACGCAGTCGGCCTGTGGCGGCGCCTCGGCGCAGACCGGACCCTTCTATTGCCCGAATGACCAGAAGGTCTATCTGGATACCGACTTTTTCGCCACCCTTTCGCAGCGTCTGGGTGCGCGGGGCGATTTTGCCGCCGCCTATGTCGTGGCGCATGAGGTGGGTCATTATGTGCAGGACCAGCTTGGCATCCTGAAAAAGACAACGGCGGTGCGCCAACAGTCGAGCCAGGCGCGCGCAAACGAGATTTCGGTGATGGTAGAGCTGCAGGCCGACTGCTTTTCCGGCGTCTGGGCGCGCCATGCCGCCGAGAAGTTCGGTTCGCTGGAACGGGGCGACATAGAAGAGGCGATCAATGCCGCCGAAAAGATCGGCGACGATACGTTGCAACGCAATGCTGGTCAGCGGCCCATGCCCGACAGTTTCACCCATGGCACTTCCGAACAGCGTCAGCGCTGGCTGGCTGACGGCTATCAGGCGGGCACGATCGAGGCCTGTGACACTTTTTCGGCAGATCAGCTTTAGCGTCCGTTCCGTCTGAAAATCCTTGCGCCGACCATGCGGCGGTATCTTGTCAGACGGCTGCAGTCGGGCTATGGGTGCAGCCGTGCCCGAGTGGTGGAATGGTAGACACGACGGATTCAAAATCCGTTGCCGCAAGGCTTGTCGGTTCGAGTCCGACCTCGGGTACCAGCCAGTTCTGTTCGATTCGACTGATGCCGTGCATTGCCGGGCTTTTTCAGCTAATCCCTGATCGATGAAGCCATTGTTTCCGCAGTTGCGATAAACTCGAACGGCGACGACAGTCCGCGATAGCGACCTACAGCAAATCACAAGGCGCACATTGTGGTCGATTGGGAAACGGTTTGGTGGGCTCCCTCGGCGCAAGGACTGGGATTTCCTGCGGGTTTTTAAGAACAGCGAACCCGGAATGGGCGATAGGCGTCGTAATTTGTTGCCAAATAAGAATTAATTCGACCGCACTTCTTTGGCAATTTGACGTATCTGGCCGACAATTCCCCTGCAGATCAGTCAATTTCGTGGCATATTGATCTTGCGAGCCGGGAAAGGACATTTTCGCCAGACCCACCCGCAAGACTTAAGGAAGTTATTAACCTTCCCGTAGAATGACTGAGTTGCCGGAATTTTCCGGTCTGCCTGAAAACGTATTTGTAGAAAGACGCCAAGTGCCATTTTTTACCTCAGGAACCCTGATCACCACTTTGCAAGGTGAAAAACCTGTCGAATCTCTGCGCCCCGGCGATCGAATCGTCACCAGAGAGAATGGTCTGCAAACCCTCCGCACGATATTTCGGCGCGACTATGATTATGCTGAGTTGGCCGCTGCACCGCAGCTTTGGCCCTTGCAGGTCATGGCAGGGTCGCTTGGCCCTTCGCAGCCGGAAAAGGACTTGCTTGTCGGCTCAAACCTGCGGCTTCTGGTCGACGCTGAAAGCGCGGTGGAAAGCCCCGAAGGACCCGATGCCTTGTGCAGCGCAAAACTTCTTGAAGATGGCCATAACGTGCGCAAGTGCGCCGTGCTGTCTGTGAGTTATGTCCATCTCGGTTTTGACCGGCACGAGATTGTGCTGGCAAACGGGATCTGGGCCGAAAGTTTCTGTGCCACCGACCAGTCGCTTGGCCCGCTTGGTACCGATCAACGCCGTGATCTGGCCGAAGTGATGGGGTCTTCTGCGCCAAACGCGAGCATGCCCGCAAAAGCGGTTGGTGCATAAAATTAACCACCGCCATAGAAACGCCGTTTTTTACGGCTAGATTGATCAAATTGAAGCCTACCAGACTATTTTTCAGACCTTTTACACTGCCAAATTTTAGGAGCTTATTATGGAAATCTTTTTTCTCGCCGCTTTCTTTCTTGTGATGATCGTGCAAGTCCCCGTGGCCGAAGCCCGCATCTAACACATCATCCCGCGCGTCTGCAGACATTCCCAAGATCAGCGCGCCGCACTTAGATATCGTCACAGCGCCACCGGCCGAGCCTTCGGCAGGTGGCGTTTTAGCATGAGGCACCCCTGCGGACGGCAGACATCAGGTGCCGTTACCGTTACCTTCCTTCGACCAGTTGCGCCAATCTTCGGGCCGGTCAAGGTCAAGGAGCGCCCGTTGGCCGGGCAGGGGGCAGGGCACAACATCCGCGTCGTGGATAATGTCGCGTGCCCCGCGATCGCCGCGAAGGTCGGCAATCTTGTCAAACAGCCGCTTGGGCAGGATCACCGGATGGCCGAACCGGCAGGCGCCATCCGGCCCATCCGATGTGGCGCGGACAACGCGGGAGGGGTTTGCGGCGAAAAGGGTGATAAGGCGCTGCAGATCTGCGCCCTCTATCTCCGGCATGTCGGGCAGATAGATCATCAGCCCCAAGACCCGCGCTGCCGCTGCCGCCCCAACGCCCGCCCGCAGTGATGCTGCCATCCCCTCTGCCACCTGATCGGTGGGTATTGGCAAGACCACCGCCTCATGACCAGCCACCAGTCGGGCCCGGCTGGCCGCGAATGCACCGCTTTCCGGCAGGGTAACCCAGACCTTGGCGCCCGTTGCGCAGGCCTGACGCACAGCGCGCGTCAGCGCCGCTTCGCCCCCGACCTTCAGCCCCAGCTTGTCAACCCCGCCCATCCGGCTGGATGCCCCTGCAGCAGGGATCAGGATGGCAAGGTCCGCCTGCAAGATGGTGGCTCCTTCCCTTACCCTTTCGCGCGGCGGTCAGCCGCGCATGCGGGCGCCGTCGGCATCCCACAGCGGCCCCTCGATCATGCGCGCCTTGCGTCGGTCGCCAAGGATCTCGATCTCCGCCTCCAGCCCCGGCGCGATCAGGCCGGTCGGAACAAAGCCGATGGCCACCGATTGCCCGGTCCAGTGAGAATAGCCGCCCGAGGTGCAAAAGCCCACAACCTTGTCGCCGATCCAGATCGGCTCATAGGCCACCACATCGGCCTGATCGGCATCGACGACAAAGGCGCAAAGTTTGCGCTCGGGACCGGCGGCCTTTTGCGCCAGCGCCGGCGCCTTGCCGATCCAGTCAGAGGGCTTGTTCCAGCGGATGAACCGGTCAATGCCAGTTTCGCCAGGGAAGTAGTCGGGGCTGAATTCCCGCGCCCAGGAACCAAAGAGCTTGTCGAGGCGCAGGGACATCATCGCCCTCATGCCAAAGGGACGCAGGCCAAGATCCTGCCCGGCAGACCAGAGCGTGTGCCACAGGTGCCGTTCGCTCATGAAATCGGTAAAGATCTCATAGCCAAGGTCACCGGTATAGCTGACCCTTTGCACCAG
>JBARVM010000498.1:0-1841 GCA_049646265.1 Paracoccaceae bacterium | reverse complement strand
CTGGTGCGGCTGATGCGGCGCACGCTTCTGGCGACGGTCATCTTCTATGACCGCTTGATGCGCCTTCTTGGAACCGGTGCCGCCATGTCGGCCCGTACCGCTCAGGGCCTGCAAGAGGCGCATCGCGCCCGCCGCGACGCCAAGGCAGAGGCGCGCGCCGAAAGTCTGGCGCGTTACGGCGAAATGGCCGCGATGGCAGAGGCGCCAGCAACCGCAAGCGCCGCCTCCACCGCCCCCGCCGCTGCTGCCCGGACCCGCGCCGCCGTCCTGCGGGCAGAGCCGCGTTTTGCCCAGGCCGATAGTGACCTCGATCTGGATGATGACCTCACCCCGCAGCCCGGCCTTTTTGCCAAAGTGCCGAACATGTTGCGCCGTATCATCGACCCCTCGGTGGATCTGGAGCCGGAACTGATCGAAACCGTCCCCGCCTCGACCGTCTGGTCTACCGAGGCACCCTCACCCGAAAAAGTCAGCGCGCGTATCGCCGATGCGGTCCGCGCCCGCGGTCTCACGCCTTCCCTGCGCTCAGAGCCGCCGCTGACCAAGGGTCAGATGCCCCCGGCCAGTGCCGCCGCAGAGGGCGAAGAGCCGGTGCTGCGCACAAGGTTCATCGACCCCGCCACGCCAAGCGCCATGCCCCAGCCCGCGGCGGACTGGGACAGGAATGCCTTTGCCAATCTCGATGACGAGCTGGAAGAGGAGGATGATTTCGACGCGGCACTGGCATCGCAGGTCGCCGAAGCCATGCCGCCCCACGCCGAGGGCCGCCGCCATGTCGTGCACCACTCCGCCCGGAAAACCACAGCCCCCTCGCGCAAGGCGACCGCCGAACAGCAGCCGAGCCTGCGTTTTGAAGAAGCGGCCAGCGACTACGAACTGCCGCCCCTGTCGCTTCTGTCCAACCCTTCGACCGTGGTCCGCCATCAACTTTCCGACGAGGCGTTGGAGGAAAATGCCCGCATGCTGGAAAGCGTTCTGGATGATTATGGCGTCAAGGGTGATATCGTCTCTGTCCGCCCCGGCCCGGTCGTGACCATGTATGAATTGGAACCCGCGCCGGGCCTCAAGGCCAGCCGCGTCATCGGCCTTGCCGACGATATCGCCCGCTCGATGTCGGCGCTCTCGGCGCGTGTCTCTACCGTGCCCGGCCGTTCGGTCATCGGGATCGAACTGCCCAACGTCAATCGCGAAAAGGTGGTGCTGCGCGAAATCCTCTCGGCCCGCGATTTCGGCGACAGCAACCAGCGCCTGCCCTTGGCGCTTGGCAAGGATATCTCCGGCCAACCGATCGTCGCCAACCTCGCCAAGATGCCCCACCTCCTGATCGCCGGGACAACCGGTTCGGGCAAGTCCGTGGCGATCAACACCATGATCCTGTCGCTTCTCTACAAGCTCTCGCCAGAGGAATGCCGCCTGATCATGATCGACCCCAAGATGCTCGAACTGTCCGTCTATGACGGCATCCCGCATCTCCTCTCCCCCGTCGTCACCGACCCCAAGAAGGCCGTCGTGGCGCTGAAATGGGTGGTCGGCGAGATGGAGGAGCGCTACCGCAAGATGTCCAAGATGGGCGTGCGCAATATCGACGGCTATAACGGCCGCGTCCGCGAGGCGCTGGCCAACGGCGAGATGTTCAAACGCACTGTCCAGACCGGCTTTGACGAGGAAACCGGCGACCCGATCTTTGAAACCGAAGAGTTCGAGCCGAAGACAATCCCCTATATCGTCGTCATCGTCGACGAGATGGCCGACCTGATGATGGTCGCCGGCAAAGAGATCGAGGCCTGCATCCAGCGCCTCGCCCAGATGGCCCGCGCCTCCGGCATCCACCTGATCATGGC